>JAIOQD010000736.1 GCA_021413595.1 Bacteroidota bacterium
ATCATTGATTCAAAGTACAGATTCAACTACATATGCTGCAAAATTAAAAGCACAAAAATACTATACCGGTAACCAAGAAATATATTCAGCTGGATTAACAAAGTATTGGAATCTAACAAAAGATTTTGTTAAAAAAAAAAGTAGTATCATAGGTATATTATTACTTATATCAACAATCACATTTATATTATTAAAAAAGAAATGACACTAAATTCATACGTTAATGATACTGTTATAGCAGCTTCAGGTGGAGTAATAGCAGATATAACCAATCCAACTACATCACCAGTATTACCAATTATAGTGACTATTTTATCACCATTGGTAAAGGAAGCAGTATTGACATTGATTTTCAAATTAAAGGAAATCAGAAAGGCAAAAAAATTGAAAAAAGCTCAAAAGGAATCAGATTATAATCTGGTTGATTAGGACATTTTTTGTCCATAATAAATTAATTTTCCCATCCTGATCATTCAGGGTGGGATTTTTTTTGTGCTAATTTTCAGCAATTTACAAATTTTCAAAAAATAAGTTATGGTAATTTGACAATTTACACATTATGATTGCACTACAATTTAATTAAAACACCACAATGCAAACAACTTACAACAGAATTTTCTCTATTTTTAGTGATGGCAACAAATATGCTTTCGGTTCGTACAAATTAAAAAAAGAGAATATGGGCAAACATCATATCATATTAATATGTAATGAAAATAATTTAGAATACATTATTAATACTAATAATAAGATAGCCTATACTATTGATAATACACCAAGTTTAATATCAAAAAAATAAATCATTACAATGACAAACACCATCAACAAGGGTAATAACCACATTACCAAGTGCAAAACAATTCATAAAACTATGGATGGAATAAAATATTATTCCAATGAAATTCACGATAATTATCAATTTTGGATTTCAACAACACATCCATCATATAAACATTTCACCAAATTAAAATTTAAATAAATCACCACAATGACATTACTAATTTTTATAATTGTTATATATATAGCAATTGAAACAAACAACCAACAATTACCACAATGAACATATATTTCAAATTTGAACAAAAAGGTGATCTTGTATTGAAAGGATATATATACAACATT
The DNA here is from genome assembly GCA_021413595.1 of Bacteroidota bacterium. GTDB lineage: Bacteria > Bacteroidota > Bacteroidia > 2-12-FULL-35-15 > 2-12-FULL-35-15 > 2-12-FULL-35-15. The sequence continues at coordinate 1,123 of JAIOQD010000736.1, forward strand.
CATTTTGAATTTCAAGCATATAATAAATGTGCTTGTATTAACTTTCTTGACTACAACAAATCATTTATTATGGCAGAAAGTGAACTTAATCATTTTCTTTCATATATGCCGATTAAAAGAGCAAAATGGTTGATCAGAAAGGGATTTATTTATTTTTTAATCTCAAAATTGCAAAACGTATAATGAAAACAAAAGGAACATTAAGAATAACAAGGGATGAGTGCAGACTATTTTTATCTTTATTAGAAGATATTGAAACAAACAGAATGCACGAATCAATTGCATTTGATATTGCTGGATTATCTAAAATGGATTATTTTTCAGCAATGACTAATTTTAGGAATAAGTTAAAAGATTATTCAGCTGATGATCGCAGAAACTCTGAAAGATGTATCAGCAACAATTTTGATGATTTAATGGCACGATTAACAAAAAAATATAACAAATGATAGAGGGCATATTATCAATGGCACAACTTGTATTGTGCAAATACTACAGAACAAAAGATCATCAAGAATTAGTTAATGAAATTTTAATAATGTGCCGAATTTCATTACAAATGAATAATTTGCCTGGTGAAATAATTTTTGATGAATTACAAGAAAATTTTAAATATATATATAAATATGACACAACAACCAACTAACCCAATTGAATCAGTAATGATTCCAGGATCACCAGTATCCGTATCATTAAAATCAGGCAACAAAATAACTGGAAGTTTTTATGGGTTTATCCCAACTAAAGATGGAACATTCATCGTAGTATTATATAGTGATTTAATTCATACAAACCACTATATGATACCCATTGAGAATGTTGATTCAATAAATTTTACTCAAAAACTTTCATCACTAATTAATAGTTAAAATGATATACACACCACAACACATTGACAATATTTACAGACAAGAAAAATTAACAAGACAGTTATTATGTGACCTGATCACATCTTGGGAATATAAATCAAGGAATTTAGAATACTCCAAAAAAAAGGAGTTACAAGGATTTATTCAGACAATAGACAATCAGCTGGATGCATCTGTTGACTTAATTAATATGCTATACTCTCTCTTAATGTCAGAGAGAGCAGCATATAATAATATCAATAATCATAATGAAAAATTAAAAAGATTCATTAGGAATCAAGGATTTAACCCAAATGATTTAAACTGGGTTAATTTAAATGAAATATAGATGGATGCGATATTTGATGAAAAAAAGATTGATACTAATTTATATTTAATATCAAATCTTGATCAGCAACCTGATCCGTCTAAATTTGTTTTTTTTGCTGGTGGGCGAAGAATTGGAAGTGTAGGTAATTTTGTGGTAATCACCGGAAAGCCAAAAGCACGAAAATCAGCATTTGCACAAGCTATTTTATCAGCTGCAATTGTAGGTGGAGAAATTATGAATTTAGGAATCAGACTACCTGAACATAACCAGCACATTGTTTTAATAGATACGGAGCAAGACAGAAATGATATTGCATCCAATCTTAACCGATTGAAAAAACAATCAGGTTTAAAATCATTTAAGCAAATTGACAATTTATCAGTTTATTCTGTTAATGATCTCCAACCTAATCACCTAATTTCATTTATCAACACATTGTTTGTTAATAACAAAAGTATTGGATTGATGGTTATTGATGGACTACTGGACCTGATAAATGATATGAACGATGTTAAAGAATCTCGTGAATTACTGCATCAGATTAAATTATGGGCAAAAAATAACAATTGCCTAATCATTACAATTCTTCACCAGTCTAAATCAACTGGATATTCAATTGGTCATCTTGGATCATTTGCTGATAGGAAAGCACAAGCAGTATTGTCTGTTGATAAGGATCCAAAAGATGATAATATATCAACTATGTCAGCCCAGTATATGCGATCAGACAAGAATTTTGAACCAATATCCATAACTTATAATTCAGGAACAGAAATTTATGAAAAAATATAACATTAGTATATAATTTTTTAACCTAAAACTAAAACATCTGAACATCAGGTGTTTTTTTTATGCCTTTTTTTACCCATTTTTAACGATTCTAACGAATTAAGACATAATAAGTGGTATGTAGGTATCATTTTGACATTTTAAAGTGTTTAAAACGCTTGTTTTTGTGTCTTCTAAAAGTACATAGGTATATATATAACGGGTTTCCCCCCCTTTAGGGGGGGGAAACCCTATATATACCTAAAGTACATTTTGAATATTTTTAAAAATAAATTTGGAAATTAAATTTTTTGTGTACTTTTGCAACCAATGAAAGATCCGCTGGTTAAAATTGGAATATTGGGTGCAATGGCATTTGCAGCTTATAAATTCTTCCCACAAGCAAAAAAAATAATTAAAGCAGCTGCAACTGGTGGTAAATTAAATGTTAGTGTATCAGGATTACAATTTAAAAAACCATTTTCAATTCAATTTAGAGTTATTAATCCAACTGATGGAGAACTTTCGGTTAAAGCAATTGCTGGTGACATATTAGCAAATGGTAACACCGTTGCTACATTCGTGAAAACAGAAGAAATTAAAATAACACCCAATAGTCAGCAAATTGTCAATGTAGAGTTAAAAGTTTCTGCTTTTAATGCACTATCATTTTTGCCAATAGTATCATCAATTGTTGCATTAAAAGGTGATAGAGCTGCAATACTGCAATATGTGAAATCAATAAGTTTAAAAATTGAGGGAACTGTTAACGCTGCTGGTATTCCAATAACTATAAATCAAAATATATATAATTAATGCAAGGGAATCCGACATTAGTTGAAGTTTTATCTTATTTGCCTAAATCAAATGGGATGGATAAACTATTGATGGATCACCAAAATACAGACGATTTAGCAAAAGCAATTGCTAAATCTCATCATTCAAATTTAAAATATGCAAAAGAAATTGCATTTTTATTTAAAGGATCAGATGATGTTGAAAGCTGCAAAAATATATTTAATTTTATAAAAAAATATGTTCCATATAGTATTGAACCAGGAGAAAAACAATGCATTAAAACATTACCAAGAATGCTGGATGATGCAAGAAAAAAAATTGGATCAGATTGCAAAATGTATAGTGTGCTAACTGGAACAATTTTAAAATCATTAAATATACCTTTTAAATACAGATTGGCTGGTTACACAACAGATTATCCACAACATATATATTGCGTTAATGATGGGTGTGTAATTGATGCTGTATTACCTTTCTTTAATAACGAAAAAAAACCTTATAAATACAAACAAGATATGGCACTATATAATTTAAGCGGAGTTGATCAAATCGGAAAATGGGAACCAAGAACAAAATTTGGTAAATTTATCAAAAATGAAATTGATGCAGCTTTAGTTGGAAAAGATCAAGCAAAAGAAGTTGTAAAAGGTGCATTAGATAAAGTTAAGATGATAGGATTGGCTATTCCTCGTAATGCATTTTTATTATTGGTAAAAATAAATGTTAGAGGATTGGCAACAAGATTACAAAGATTACAAGCAAAAAATCCAGCTGCTTTAGAAAATTTATGGGTTAAACAATTAGGTGGAGACATAACTTTTTTAAATCAAGAAATAAAAGAGGGTGCAGCAAAAAAACCTTTTTTAGGATCTAAAGTATCAGGTGTTGATCAGATAGGTGTTGCTGGAGAAGAAGTTGCCGCAATTGTTGCCGCTGCTTCTCCAGTATTAGTTGCAATAATTGCTTTACTTGCACAAAATAAAACACCTGATAACGATTTACCACCATTTGATGTTCCACCACCAGATGGTGATAAAGTATATGGAAAAGGAGGAGATGATAATGCTGATAGAAAATTAACTGATGAAGAAAAGGATAAGATAGCTGATAAAATTGTTAAAGAAGAATTTGGGGATGATAAAAAAACTATCAATCCAATGATATTAATCGGTGGAGCAGCAGCAGCAATTGCTTTGTTTTTATTAACTAAAAAGAAATAAAATGCCAAAATTCAAAAAAGGATCTAAAGCAGCAAAAGACTATATGGCATCCATCAGGAAGATGAAAGGAAAGCCAAAAGCAAAAAAAACAACTGCTAAAAAAGTTGGTGCAATAAAGATTGTTGAAAAAGGTGAAACTAAATTAACCCGCCCAACAAAAATTTATCAACAAACAAGAACTAAATCAGGAACATTTAAATCTTTGAAACGTATTGCTGGAACAACTAAACACAAAGATACTAAATCGCATAACGTAAATATTAGAGTGGTTAGTGGAATACAAAAAACCATTAACGGAATGCAAAAAACATATATGGCAATTTATCAAAATAAAGGTGGAATTATTAATACTGCAATATTTAAAGCATCATCACTTTTGGAAGCAAAAAAATATGCATCAGCACACAAAAGACATTCACCTGAATTGAAAAAATACAAATCTGTTTCTACATCAGTAAAATTATATAAAAACTAAAAACCTCAAATAAATATATACTAAAATGGCAAAACGCAAAGCAAAAAAATCCTATACTAAACGCAGAAAGCGTTCAAGAGTAGGTTCAATTGGTGCATTAGATTTAATGTCACCGGTGGCAATGATAGGTGGAGCAGTTATCGGAAGATTTCTTGTTAACAAATTCCTATCAAAACAAAACGGAACAATCAAAGGAGTAGCACAAGTTGGTGCTGGACTTGGAGTTCAACTATTTGTTAAAAACGCAATGGCTTATAATGCTGGATCAGGAATGATTGCAGCTGGTGGATTGACTTTAATCCAATCTGTTGCTCCAAATTTAGCAATTGGTGCTGAAGGTGATAATGGAATATTATTTATCAGCGGAACAGATGAAATCAATACAGTAAATGGTGTAGATCAAATTGGTGCTGATCCTATGAATGATGAAATCAATACTGTTAATGGTGTAGACGAAGACTACAACTACTAAAATAGAAAAAATCCTAAAGGATTCAGGGAAGTATGAATCCAAAAGTAAAACCTAAAAAAACAAAATAAAAAAAATGTCATCATCAGAAATGTCATCAAGACAAACGTATAGCTTAATTAAGAAAGCATACAAAAATGCTGGTCGTAATCCAATTACCACCGCATCAACAATTCGTTTAATTCAACCAATCGCAACTGGTAAAACTTTTTACACATTCCCAATTTTACAAGGTGATACTGCACAAACATATGCAGAAGCATCATTGTTAAACAGAGCAGATGCATTTACTGCTACTCACGTTGGATTATTTATTGGTGGTTTAACTCCAGCTGGACTTGCTGCAACAGGTACAAATTATTCTTTGTATCCATACAATTCAAGAGCTGTTCAAGCTGCACAAGGTAATGGTAATGTATTGTTTAATAATAGCTATTTAAACATAGCAATTAACAATGTGCAATATCTTCAAAATTTTGATACTCGCAGATTTAATTCATCTCCAATTGTACAAAGTGATATAGTAACATCAACATCTATAGCTGGTGCTACTGATGCTCAAGATTCATTGTATGGTGATGCTGGTTTCGTGGCTTTAATTCCGACACTCCAATTTTCAGGAAGTGCTAAGGTAGATTTAACATTGAACTTACCTGAATCTTTAACAGCTGCAGTTGGCACAATTCAATTAATATTTAGAGGATTCCTATCTTTGGGAGCATCTAACCTAAATAAATAGTAAATGTGGATTTCCGTCAGCTCGTGGTGTGCTGACGGCAATCCTTTTTTTTAACCTTTTAATTTTATTATAAAAAAATGTTTTACGTTAAACGCTCGGAATACTGCGAAATTGCGGTAGGAGCAACAAATACTAATCAGGTAGTGTATTTCCCTGATCTTCCAAATTTAAGAAACACAAAAACTTTTGGTTTAAGTGCTTATAATAATCATTCATTAACTACTGCATTAAGCGGAAATCTTGTTATCAGTGATACATTGTCAAAAACAGTATTAGTATTTTTGTATTTTGAAAATGGATTATTTATTGCACAACCATTATACAGCTTTATCAATGTAGATCCAACTAATGGTTATTACCAATTACCAGTAGCTATGGCCGGACAAAATATCGTATGGTCAAAATCATATATACAAATTACTGATTCAGCTGATATACCAAATTTTGCTGGTAAATCATTAGTATTTAATGTTTATTACACTTTGAAATAAAATGGCAAAGGCAGAATATATAGGCATTGATAAGATATACAATCTTCTATCATCAAATCAAGTTGTAAAAATTGATTTGAAAAAAAATAGTAGATCAGTATTTGTTGATCAGATTTCAGAAAATAGAACATCTGATGACATTATAAATAATTTTATAAATAACTTCGCAAATATTCAGCCTGAAACAAATTTTGCTACATATACAATCCATATTACTAATAAACGAAAAGCTGATAGTATTTCTCCTGATATAGCTTTTTATCCACCACCAGGAGGTGAATATGTCAATATGTATAAAAAAACACAACCATCAACAAATAGTGATCTTGGATTCTCCACAAGGGAATTTATAGAAGCATCAACAAGGATGCATATATTACAAGATGAGAATGCAAGATTAAAAGAAGAACTGGAAGAAATTTCAGCAGAAAATGAAGAGCTTGAAAGAAAAATACCCAATGGTGAGCAGCCCCAAAATATTGGTGCAGTATTGCAATCTGCATTGTATTCCAATGCTGACAAAATTATTGCAATACTTGCTGATAAATTGTTCGGTGGTGCCAATAATCCGTCAATTAATTTAGCTGGTATTCCTGATCAGGATGTAAATTCAATGCTGAATCAAATGATGTTAATTGAACCTGAATTTCCATCACATTTATCAATGTTGATAAATTTGAGAAAAAATAAACCTGATATATATTCAATGGCTGTTAGTCAATTAAAAAGTTTATAAATGAGAAAAATAGGTGCATCAGATTTAAATATTAATACTGCCTTAATAATAGGAGCAGCCATCGGTGCATATTTTCTTGTTTTAAAACCTATATTAGAAAAAACGGGAATTAAAAAAACAGCATCTGAAGAAGCTGAAGAAAAAGCAGCTGAAGAACTAAAAAATATAGGGATATGGAATACACAAGAATCATTGATGAGAAAATATCCACAAGGTACAACTTTTAAATTATTGACAGTATCTATTGCCGATCAATTTGCAAAAAATATATATAATTCTTGGTCATATATCAATGATGATGAAGAAAAAGTGTATGCACAATTTAGAGCATTAAACTATCAATCACAAGTATCATCAATTGTTAATGCATATTACAGATTATTTAATAAAGATCTATATCAAACATTATATACTAAATTGTCTGATTCTGAATTAACAACCATTACAAACATAATATCAAACAAGCCATCAGGCATACAAAAATGATAAATTTTTCAACAGATATTACACAATATAACGAAAATTCACCAATTTTTCGTGATTCAAGAACCATTGGTTATAGCTTTACCAATCAAGGAAATTCTATTTTACAAATTAATAATTTTAAATTGTTACCAGGAGCCACATTAAAAACATTTGAACCACTAATGATTGATACTACATTGTATCGTGTAGTATTTGATCAATTAGCTCTTATTTCTGATAATTTATTAACCGTTATAACCTACAACCAACAATGATAAGCACTACTGGTATAACACGACCAAAAGGAACAATTGCAAAAAGTACTGATGCTGGAACACCAGTAATGGGAACAGATGTTTCAAATATTTATAAGTTTATAAAATTAGATGCCGATGGAAATATTATTGTTTCAAACACATCAGGATCAACCAATCTTCGTGTATTAGTTGATCAAGTATCAACATCACTATCCTATGTTGGATATGCAATTTTTGATGCTTTAACAAGCCAATCAAAATGGTTAATATTCAGATTACAAGTATCAGGTACAGTAACTAATAAATCGTTTGCAAACACAACCACTGCATATGATAAAATTTGGAATGACAGAGCAACATATACTTACCTATGAGCATACTAATAGACAAACTAACTGGTAATATATATGATTTTGATATTGTTTCAAATACAATACCTTTGTATGCTAGAAAAACAAGTCAAACTACAATTGTTAATACAATCGTAGAATCTGATATAAGTACTGGAATGAGTACAAGTGGAGGAACAATTTTATTTAATGCAAATTATTTTAAAACAAATCAAATTTATTTAATGTCAGCAAAAGGATATTATTATAATAATGTTGCAGCTACTAATATATCACTTTCTATTCAATCATATTTAAATGCACAAAGTTTAACGATACCATTAACTAATTCCTTTGGAGGACCAAATGCAACATCTCTATCTCAATGGAATTATGATTTAATGTTTTATTTTACATCAATTGGTGCAGCTGGACAATGTATTGCCAGTCATTCAGCATATAGAACACATTCAGATAACACAACTGGAACTCAACAATTAGCAGTCAGGGGTTTAGGATTACAAAATACAACAACAAAAAGTCCTTTTACTATTAATACAACTATTGCACAAACATTAAAACTTACTGCTATAATGAGTGTAGCTAATATAAATGTATATACAATATGTAATTCAATAATTGTTCAAGAATTAAAATAATGATTTATAACGGAAACATACAGTTAATTGATGCCAATATATATGAAGCATTTATATATAATAATGAAAATACATTAGTATATAGTATAATTGGTAGTGCAAATGATAATATTGATTTTCAAACAACATATACGCAGTTTATTTGTGATCAACTTTCTATAGACAATATTAATTGGATATGAGCATTAAAGATGCATATGATATTGCATTAGAACTTGGTTTAAGTGATCCACAAGCAAAATTAATTGCAGCACAAGCTGCGTATGAAACTGCAAACTTTACATCCAATGTTTTTAAATTAAACAATAATCCAGCTGGAATAATGTTTATAAATAAACCATACCAAAAAAATGCAACTGCTGGATCATCATTTCCATCAAATGAAAGCAAAACTGCAAAGTATGCAAAATTTGTAACCATTAAAGACGGATTTAAAGATATGATCAGGATAACTTATCCATCATTGATTCAAAGTACAGATTCAACTACATATGCTGCAAAATTAAAAGCACAAAAATACTATACCGGTAACCAAGAAATATATTCAGCTGGATTAACAAAGTATTGGAATCTAACAAAAGATTTTGTTAAAAAAAAAAG
>JAIOQD010000737.1 GCA_021413595.1 Bacteroidota bacterium
AACTTATCTTGGACGTGCCAAAGGCGATGATATTTAAACAATAAAATAATTTTAATATCGTTTTACATAGCTCAAATCAATATCAAATTAACAATAAACAATTTATTAACTTTTAAAATTTAAAAAAATGGCAGGTCTTATTGGTAGTAAAGGATGGAAAAATTTCATGGCCAAATTATATGGAATTGGGGCGGCAGTTGTAATTATGGGTGCGATGTTTAAAATTATGCACTGGCCGGGAGCTGGTCCGATGCTAGTTATTGGTTTATCTACTGAGGTTATCATTTTCGTTTTCTCGGCTTTTGAGCCATTACATGAAGAAATAGATTGGTCGTTGGTATATCCTGAATTAGCTGGTATGCATGGGCAGGAAAGTGAAATTTTAGGCGATAACCTAATTGAAGATAAAGGTTCATTAACTGAACAACTTGATAATATGCTTGAAGAAGCTAAAATTGGTCCTGAACTTATTGCTAGTTTAGGAACCGGATTAAAGCAGCTAAGCGATCAAACAGGTAAATTAACTAACATTACTGATGCGGGTGTTGCATCCGGTGATTTTGCTGATAAAATGAAATCAGCTTCTAAATCAGTTGGTAATTTTAATGAGTCTTATGATAAAGCAACAGGTAGCATATTGTCTTCCGCTGATGAGTTATCTGGCTCTTACGACAAAGCAAAAAATGCTATTCAGTCTTCAACAGAAAAATTATCCCAATCAATGGATCATTTGACAAATTCTAATCAGGAATCTCATATTGCTTATGATCAGGAAATTCAAAAAGTGTCTAAAAATTTAGCTGCATTGAACGCTTCTTATGAATTGCAATTACAAGGTTCTAGTGAGCACATTAAAACCACTTCTACTTTCCAGAATGGATTAGAAGATTTATTGAAAAATCTTAGCGAATCTGTTGATGATACAAGGAAGTATAAAGAACAAATTGCTCAGTTATCAGTTAATTTAGAATCCTTGAACACGGTATATGGCAATATGCTAAATGCAATGAGAAAATAAACATACCTCTCGCCTTAATCCCATCTTCAAAAGAGAATGGGCTAGATGTAAAAAAATAATAACAATAACAATTAACAATGCCTTAAACACCCTAACTCAGCTATTGCTCCCTCTCCTTTGGAGAAGGAATTAAGAAGAGAGGCTTTAAGGTCTAATAATAGAAAACTATGTCAGGTGGAAAAGAAAGCCCGAGGCAAAAAATGATTGGTATGATGTATTTGGTGTTAACGGCTTTGTTGGCAATGAATATTTCAAAAGACGTCCTTCTTGCTTTTATTACTGTGGAACACGGATTAAATAATACGAACCAAAATTTCGATCAGAAAAACGAGGTGTTATATGCCAAATTTGATAAAGCAATGGCAGAAAACAAAACGAAAACAAAACCTTGGGCTGATAAAGCTTTTAAGGTAAGGGAAGAAGCGGCTAAATTATGTAAGTTCATTGATGAATCGAAATCTGAGCTGTACATTTTGGCTCAACCGGAACTTACTAAAGCAATGGCTGATACCTTTCAATTACACAAAGGGGTGGCGAACGACAATTATGATATCCCTACTAATTATTTGATTGGACCTGAAATAGCTACACCTACCGGAAAAGGTGTTGAAATAAAAAAGAAAATTCACGAATTCAGAACGATGGTATTGGGTCTTGTTCCTGAAAAGGAAAAGGCCGGATTCAAAATGGGCTTACATACAGAAGATGTATATGATCACCATGCTGAAAAAAATGTTCCTTGGGAAGTTTCTAACTTCGATCATACTACTATGGCTGCATGTATGTGTCTTTTAGCGGGTATAAAAAATGAAGTAAAAAATGCCGAAAGTGATATTGTTACTTTATTGTTGAGAGAAATTGATGCAGGCGATTTTAAATTTGATATTGTTACTGCAAAAGTTGTTGCACCTACAAGCTATGTTGTGCTTGGTGAAGAATATACTGCTGATATATTTGTTGCGGCTTATAGTTCTACCAAAAATCCGGATATTTCAGTAGGGAATGTAGATACTACATCTAAAGAATATCCGAAAATGATTGGTACGGCCACTCCTGTGCCTGTAACAGCAGGTTTAGGTAAATATACTGTAAAACCAACCTCAGAGGGGATGCAAACCTGGGGAGGTATAATTGATGTGAAAGCACCTGATGGTAGTATTAAATCATATCCTTTTTCATCCAGTTATATGGTTGCTCGTCCTTCTTTTGCTGTTTCACCAACTAAAATGAACGTGTTTTATATTGGGGTTGCTAATCCTGTATCCATTTCAGCAGCAGGTGTTGCCCCTACTAATGTTGTGGCTAATTTAGCAGGTGATGGAACTATTTCTTCTAAGGGACAAGGTAATTATGAAGTATTTGTGAAGTCAGGTACTAAATGTACTATTAATGTTTCTGCAAAAGATCCTAGAACAAATTCAACAAAATCAATGGGACAAGGTTTAGAGTTCCGTATTAAAAAAGTTCCTAGTCCTAATGCTAAATTTGCGGGTGTAATAGGTGATGGAGCTATCACTAAAGGGGAACTTCAATCAGCTGGTGGTATATTTGCCGATTTATCTGATTTCGTATTCGACTTGAAATTTCCGGTTACAGCATGGACAGTATCTATGAACGTTAATGGATTATTTATGGATGAGTCTGGAAAAGGACCGGGACTTACACCAGGAATGAAAGCGTTGCTTGCAAAAGCAAAAAAAGGATCCAAAATATTAATTGAGAACGTACACGTACAGGCTCCCGATGGTGATAGAAAAATTACCGGTTGTAATATTAAAATTAAGTAGAAGATAAGTCCGTTTATAAATTGTTTAATCGTTTAATTGTTTAAAAGGAGGCATATCATGAAAAAGTTAAAATTTATTTTAGTGATGTTGATCGTTGCTAATTTTACTTTTGATAGTAAGGCACAAGATCCTGGGGTTATAAAACCACCAACATATCCTGATGGTATTTATACGAAAGAAAATTCGAACAGCAGGCGTGCTATTCCTTATCCTTATTTGCGTGAAGCAGATGTGATGTGGAGCAAGCGTGTATGGCGAGTAATCGATCTTAAAGAAAAAATAAACCACCCTTTATATTACCCGGCTGCTCCTTTGGCAGATAGAAAAAGTTTGTTTGATGTTCTTAAAGATGCAGCTATAAAAGAGGGCAGGGTGAAATGTTTTAGTCCAACCGATGATGAGTTCCGTATTGAGTTTACAAAAAGTGAAGTAGAAGGTTTACTTGTTAATTGGGATTCTACAAATCAAACAGAAGATCCAAATAATCCGGGAACGATGATGACCTCTCCTTTAAAAAAGGAAATTACTTCAGAGGAGATCACTAAATACTGGATCAAAGAAGATTGGTTTTTTGATAAACAACGTTCTGTATTAGATGTTCGTATTATAGGGCTTCAAGTTGTTATTGCAAAGAAAACCGAAGGTGGAGAAGATGCGGGTGGTGATAAACCATTGTTTTGGGTGTATTTCCCTGAGATCAGACCATTATTGGCCAATCAGGAAGTATATATGAGACATAACGATTCAGAGAGAAGAACCTTAGAGGATATATTTTGGAAACGTATGTTTTCAAGCTATGTAATCAAAGAAACTAACGTTTACGACAGATATATTTCGGAATATACTTCAGGAATAAATGCTTTATTTGAAGCAGAAAGAGTAAAAGAAGATATTTTTAAATTTGAACATGATTTGTGGCATTTCTAAGTTACGAATAACAAATCTATTAAATTTACAAAACTGAGTTTAATAAAAAGCAAACCCTTCCAGATTTGGAAGGGTTTGTTTTTTTATCTATCTCCTTTAATATGGTGAATTTATACCATTACTTAATTTAAAATAGTCCAATCTTCAACCACATAGAAACATAGATTTATAGGTAATAAGGAAAATAAATTTTTAGCATAGGGCTATGTTTAAGCGAAGTCTATGTGAAATTTGTATCTTATTTGACTATGAATCTATGTGGTTTAAATATTTTGTTATTTAATAAAACTATTGGACTAATATTTACTAAGTATTGGTATTAAAGAGGAGAGGTCATACAATTTTGTAGATTCCTTTTTTATTCGTATTCCTTTTTTTATTCATATTCCCTAATTGTATATTTGTAAAAAATAATAAAATGGATTCATTAACACATTTAGTGCTTGGTGCGGCAATTGGCGAAGCTGTTCTTGGAAAAAAAATTGGACGAAAAGCGATGTTGTGGGGAGCTATTGCTGATACTATTCCAGATTTTGACGTGTTTGCTTCTCCTTGCTTTTCAAATGCACAGCAATTGATGGTGCACAGGGGCATTACACACTCTTTTTTGTTCGTAGTTGTGATGGCGCCATTGTTGGGCTGGTTATTTAGTAAATGGTTTAAAAAATCAGAAGTTTCTTGGAAAAGCTGGACCTGGTTGTTTTTCCTTGGCTTACTTTCCCATACGTTACTTGATTCCCTTACAGCCTACGGAACCGGTTGGTTTGAACCATTCAGCAGCTATCGTGTTGTATTTAATACCATTTTTGTTGCTGATCCGTTTTATACGCTGCCTTTTTTAATTTGTGTACTCATTGCCCTTATTGCAAAAAATGGCTCTACAAAACGCTTAAAATGGAATAAAGCAGGTTTAATTATCAGTACTTTGTATTTAGTTTTTACGGTTGTAAATAAATGGCATGTTCATGGTACAATGCAGGAATCTTTTAAAAAGAATGTGCAATCCGCGAATGCTTCGGTTCCTGAAGGCGTAAAGTTTGTTACTACTCCCACTCCTTTAAATAATTTTTTGTGGATGGCCTATTCTCCGGATAGTTCTGGCTATTGGTTTGGTTATTACTCTGTTTTTGATAAAACAAGGGAGATCGACTATTACCATGTTAATCGAAATCAAGGGCTTCTTATTCCCTATATAAATGATCCGCAGGTGAAAATACTGAAGCAATTTTCGAAAGGCGATTATTGTATGACCACAAATGATAATAATGATGTTTATTTTAATGACATTCGGTTCGGACAAATGGGGGGATGGGATAAGCCTGATTCTGCTTTTGTGTTTTCATTTAAATTAAATAATGATGAAGATAATTCCATGGCATTGGACAGAAGTAAAATAAAAGTATCTTATTCCGAAGCAATTTCATCCTTGGTGACAAGAATAAAAGGGAAATAATTTATGGGCAGAACCGCAATAATATTAGGTGCTTCGGGCTTAGTTGGTACGGAGGTAGTCAAGCAACTTCTTGCTGATAAGGGTGTTTCAAAGGGAGATACTCAGAGCTCATCTACTTCAGAATTCAATGCTCCCAAAGGACTCGATTCGAGTTTTGAAAAAATAAAAATTTTTGTCAGAAAACCAATTGCTATCACCCATCCAAACTTGCAACAAATTATTACTGATTTTGATACTATTGAAAATTATTCTGATTCTATTAAAGGGGACGTGGTTTTTTGTTGTATGGGAACTACAATAGCAACAGCAGGTTCGAAGGATGCATTTATAAAGGTAGATTATATCTATCCTTTAGAATTTGCAAAAATTGCAAAAAAAAATGGAGTCGAAAATTTCATTTTGATCTCTTCAATTGGTGCTGATAAAACAGCATCTAATTTTTATTTAAAAGTAAAAGGCGATATTGAATTGGCCTTGGAAAAATTAAAATTTGAATCATTAATTATTGTCCGTCCATCCATGCTTTTGGGCGACAGAAAGGAATCGCGTTTTGCAGAATCGGCAGGAAAAGTATTTATGAAATTATTTTCATTTGCTTTTATTGGTCAGTTGAAAAAGTATAGAGCTATAGAAGCCTCCGCTGTTGCTAAAGCAATGATACACCTAACAAAAATAAAAATTAAGGGATCAAAAATTTTTCAATCCGATGAATTACAGCAAATAGCACGAAGTTAAAAAAGATACATCCCTATTTGGAAAACCATTTACAGGAAATTAGCAATCTCCCAATCATCATTAAAATCAGACGATTTCTCAATTTGCTTTTTTTTTCAAAACCAGATATTATCGATTTCGGATTAAAATGGAGCCTGAAATTTGACTACCTTTGCAAAATAAATAATTATAGATGATCTCAGTTAATTCAGTAACAGTATCCTTCGGAGGATATGATTTATTTGACAATGTAAGTTTTTTGGTAAATCCAAAAGACAGAATTGGTCTTGCAGGAAAAAATGGTGCAGGAAAATCAACCATGCTTAAATTATTAGCAGGGCAACAAAATCCTACTAAGGGCGAAATTTCAAAGCCTAATGATTATAAGATAGGGTATTTACCTCAAGATATGATCCATCAGCATGGACGTACTGTGTATGAAGAAACTGCTACTGCGTATGAAGAAATTCAAAGACTGGAAGATCGTTTAAAAAGTATCAATCATGACCTGGAGACCAGAACTGATTATGAGAGTGATGCCTATATGAATTTGATCCATGATTTAACCGATATTCATACTCGTTTGGATTATATTGGTGCCGGAAACAGAGAAGAAGAAATAGAAAAAATATTAAAAGGTTTAGGTTTTGAACGCGCTGATTTTAACAGGCAAACATCTGAATTTAGTGGAGGATGGCGAATGAGAATAGAATTAGGTAAAATTCTTTTGCAAAAGCCCGACATTCTTTTATTAGATGAGCCTACCAATCACCTTGATATTGAATCAATACAATGGCTTGAAGAAACAATTGACCAATATGCCGGTTCGGTAATGCTTATCAGTCACGATAAACAATTTTTGGATACGGTTACTTCACGTACCATTGAAATATCAAATCAGAAAATTTTCGATTATAAAACAAATTATTCCCGCTATTTGGTATTACGCCAGGAACGTAAAGAACAGCAGGAATCAGTAGCAAAGAATCAGCAAAAAGTTATTGATCAAACAGAAGCCCTTATTAATAAATATCGCGCTAAAGCAAGTAAAGCAGCATTTGCACAATCGTTAATTAAAAAGCTGGATAGAATGGAAATTGTAGAAGTGGAGGATAGCGATACTTCCACTATGAATTTTCGTTTTCCTCCTCCCGCTCTTTGCGGGAAAATAGTTTTAACTGTGGAGCATGCAGGAAAAGTATATGGCACCAAACGTATTTTTAAGGACGCTAATTTCATTTTAACGAAAGGTGAAAAAATTGCTTTGGTAGGAAGAAATGGTGAAGGAAAAAGTACGATCATGAAAATGATTGCTAAACAAACTGATTTTGAAGGAGTGATCCAGATCGGACATAATGTGAGGATGGGCTATTTTGCTCAGGATCAGGCGGAAAAGCTGGATCAGAACAAAACTGTTTTTGAAACTATTGATGAGCTTGCTGTTGGAGAAGTTCGTAAAAATGTAAGATCACTTTTAGGTTCATTTTTGTTTGGCGGAGAAGATATTGATAAAAAAGTGAGAGTGCTAAGTGGTGGTGAGCGCGGGCGTTTAGCCTTGTGTAAATTATTGCTTGAGCCCTATAATTTATTGATACTGGATGAGCCAACCAATCACCTTGATATTAGAAGTAAAGAAGTCTTGAAGCGTGCTTTACTTGCTTATGAAGGTACTGCGATCATTGTTTCTCACGATAGAGATTTCCTTACCGATCTGACAGAAAAGATGTACGAGTTCCGTAACGGACAAGTAAAAGAACATTTAGGTGGCATAACTGAATTTATGCAAAAGTTAAAGATGCAACGCTTGAATGAAATGAATACCAAAAGTCCATTTGTAAAAGCGAAAGAAGAGGCTAAGGTAGTAAAACCGAAAGTGCTTCCTGTAAATGATGAGCATGAAAAGGAGTTGAAACAAATTAAAAACCTAGTTTCAAAAACAGAAACTGAAATTGCGAGGCTAGAAGCGGAGATAAAAATAATTGATGAGCAACTTTCTGACTCTGCACAATATCAAACAATAATCAATGACAAAGAAACATTTGCTAAGTATGAGCAAATGAAAAAACAGTTGGATATTGAAATGACGGCTTGGGAGAATTTGCAGGAAAAGTTGGAAGCGTTTAAAGTTTAAAGTTTTAGGTTGACGTAGTGTGTTTTCAGAGTTTCAAATTTGATGAGTTGTTATACACAGAACTTGAAACTTTTTTAACCTGAAACTTGAAACTTTCTCTACTGCGTTTTTGTCATTGATTCCGGTACGCATATAATATAATCAGCCAGCCCATTTGAAGCTTTGGCAAGTGTGTCTATAGCAGTTTGTTCAGTTGAAGCGATAGTGAATACTTTTAAGTTTGGATTTTCCTGTTTCAAATACCATTCAATTCCCTGATGATAATTACTATGATACGTGCCATTGTAATGGATAAAAGTTTTTTTCTTGGTCCAGTTTTTTAAAATAAAATAGGCCATAGTCGCATCTTTTATTGCTTGTGATTTTGGTAGATTTTCACCTCCATGTCCTCCCGCTGATTCAAAAATTTCTTTATAGCATTTTAGGTTAGCATCGTATTTCATTGGTAAAGGAGAGATCCATTTTTTTGCTTCTGCATCAATACTATCCAGTTTTTCAATTCCCTTGCTATATACCATATTAGCATAGCGTCTAGGAATATTTGCAGCTACAAAATTCAGATGATTGGTTTTAGCAAAGTCAAGTAGGGGTTTATAATCTGTTTTAAAATTCGGCCAAAGTTTTACTTCATCTTTTAAGGTTTTTTCGGAAAGCTTTCCCTGCAAATATTCGGTTAAAGCGACCTGATCATCTGCTTCAAACATTTCGGCACCTAATATTAAATTGTTCTCTTTGATCTTATAAAGATCTTTGGTGAGTTCCAATTGCAACCAGTGACAAATAGGATTATCGTGTAATTCCCCAAACAAAATCACATCAGCTTCAAGGGCGTCCTTTAAGAGTTTATCGTAATTGCTTTCTTTGCCTTTTATATCATAGAGCTGATACGCTGGTTTATCACCTTTAAAAGCGAACAGAATAGTAACAAGTAGTGATATCGATAAAATTTTTATGTTCATATTTAAGTTTGTTGATTTAAAAATAGTTACAAGAATTACTAAAGTTCATTAGAAAATTTGCAAAACAATATTAACGAATTTTTATTTAATTTTTTTGGTTTTAATCTCATTTGCTTTTTATATTTGTGGAAGGAAGGGAGTTTTACCAGTCATCTCATACCTTCGTCAGGCACTTGGTGACAATACAGTTTTGAGACCTGTTGTACTTTTAATCTAAATTTGCAATAATAAAACAATTTAATGATAGCTTTAAACAAAGTAATTTTAGTAGGTAATTTAGGTAAAGACCCTGAGGTACGGCATTTGGAAGGTGGTGTAGCAGTTGCAAGTTTTTCATTAGCAACTTCAGAGAGTTATAAGGATAAATCCGGACAACGTATAGAGCAAACAGAATGGCATAATATCGTTGTATGGCGTACACTTGCTGAGAGTGCTGAAAAGTACCTTAAAAAGGGAATGACCATATATATTGAGGGTAAATTACGTACTCGTTCATGGGATGATAAAGGCTATAAACGCTACATGACTGAAATAGTTGGTGATACGTTTACTATTTTAAGTAAAAAAGAGAGTAGTTCCTCCACTAAAAACGATAATGATACCAATATTGGAA
>JAIOQD010000772.1 GCA_021413595.1 Bacteroidota bacterium
TATTCCGCTTCAAACTATTGATAATGGAAATGCAAAAGGTAAATTGCTAATACTTGGTTGGGGATCAACGTACGGTTCTATTAAAACGGCTGTAAAGTTAGCTATTGCCGAAGGGTATGATGTGTCGCATGCGCATATTAAATATTTGAATCCATTGCCCCAAAATTTAGGAGATATATTAAAGAGTTTTGACAGGGTATTGATTCCGGAAATAAATAATGGCCAGTTAATAAAGGTAATTCGCGATAAATATTTGATTGATGCAAAAGGTTTAAATAAAATACAAGGATTACCTTTTACTTCAGCAGAAATAAATGAAAAAATAAAAGATATACTAAGCCCCTCCTAACCTCCCCAATGGGGAGGAGTTGTAGAGCGCGAGAATATAATTAACAAATGAAAAGTAAATAAAACAATGACTAAACAGGTAATACCTCCCTCTTCTTTGGGGAGGGCTGAGGAGGGGCTTCTTCCAAAAGATTTTGTAACAGACCAGGAAATACGTTGGTGCCCCGGTTGTGGGGATTATTCCATATTAAAACAAGTACAAACTGTATTGCCGGAGTTGGGTTTAAAGCGTGAAGAAATTGTATTTATTTCAGGTATTGGCTGTTCATCCCGTTTTCCATATTATATGGAAACTTATGGTATGCATAGCATTCATGGTCGTGCAACTGCTATTGCCAGTGGATTAAAAGCCACACGCCCCGAATTGAGCGTTTGGATCGTTACCGGTGATGGTGATGCATTATCCATTGGAGGTAATCATTTTATACACTTGTTGCGAAGGAATTTCGATGTGAACATATTATTATTTAATAATGAAATTTATGGTTTAACAAAAGGTCAGTATTCACCCACATCACCTGTTGGTAAAGTTGCAAAGTCAACACCAATGGGGTCTTTGGATCATCCGTTTAACCCTTTGGCTTTATGCATTGGTGCAGAAGCTACTTTTGTGGCACGTTCAATGGATCGTGATCCTGTTCACTTACGTGAAATGTTAAAGCGTTCACATCAGCACAAAGGAACATCGATGCTGGAGATCTATCAAAATTGCAATGTCTTTAATGATGGCGCTTTTGAAGTGTTTACTGAAAAAAAGACAAAAAAAACGAATACTCTTTTTGTTGAACAAGGTAAACCTCTTGTGTTTGGAGAGAATGGGAGTAAAGGAATTAAATTAGATGGACTTAAACCAACAGTTATAGAGCTTGCTGATGTTTCAGCAAACGACTTGTGGATACACGATGAAGCAGATCAGGTGAAAGCTTCTATTTTGGTTAGGTTTTTTAATAATCCTTATGATGAAAATCCTTTGCCTCGCCCTTTTGGTGTGTTTTACAAAGAGGATAGGGTTTGTTATGAAGACGCATTAAATTCACAAATTGCTGAAGCTATTGCAAGCAAAGGTAAAGGTGATCTGGATGAACTTATTGGTGGTAGAAATACCTGGACGATTTAAAATTAGTTGGTATTACTTTTCCTATAAAACAATAAATGTCTGTTTAGATTTTAATCAAAAGCTTTGTTACGGCCAAGACGAATATACTAAGTATTGGTATAATATCGAATTTTAAAAAATATATGAGAAAAATTAGCTTACTCTTTTGTTTCCTGTTGCAGGTTTTAGTTGGGATTGCTCAGGAAAAATATACTATTAGCGGATACTTAAAAGATGCAAAAAATGGTGAAATGCTTATTGGCGCCACTGTTTTGGTAAAAGAATTAGGAACCGGCACGGCAGCTAATGTTTATGGGTTTTACTCAATTTCTATTGCTAAAGGAAATTATACAATTGTGCTTAATTATTTAGGTTATCAGCCAATCACAAGAGAAATAATTTTAAATGAGAATTTGAAGCTTGATTTTGAACTTTCTGAAAATACTCAAAATTTAGAAGAAGTAATTGTGAGTTCTGAACGGGCAGATGCGAATATTAAGAATGTAGAAATGAGCGTAAATAAACTGGATATTAAAACAATTCAGAAAATCCCCGCATTGTTA
>JAIOQD010000773.1 GCA_021413595.1 Bacteroidota bacterium
TTTAAGTTTCGCATCTACTTTATGTGGAAAATGTACAGAAGTGTGTCCTGCAAAAATTGATATTCATAAACTTTTACTTTTGAATCGCAGGGATGTAATTCAACAAGGACTTTCGGCAAAAACAGATAACTGGATATGGCATTTTTGGAAAAAGGCGATGCTGAAACGCTCTAAAATGGATAAAGGCGGAGCTAAATTAAAAAACTTTATGCTGAAGCAATTTTTCAAAAAATCATGGGGAGAACGCAGAGAATTTCCGCAAGCTGTGCCGAAATCTTTTAACCAACTCTGGAGAGAACGCAAGGGAATAAAGTAAATTTAAAGATGCGCTTAATTCTACTTTAATAAATTTTCAAATTGTTATTATGAATTTAGATCTATCAGGAAAAACAGCACTTGTTTGTGGAAGTACACAAGGCATTGGAAACGCATCGGCTAAAGAACTTGCTGTGCTTGGTGCAAACATAGTTTTGGTTGCACGTAACGAAGAATCATTGAAAGCAGCCATAAAAGATCTAGATGTTTCCAAAGGACAAACTCATACTTTTTTATGTGCTGATTTTCAAAATCCAAATCAACTGAAAGAAAAAGTAGAAACCTTTATTGCAACGCAAAGTACCATACATATTTTGGTAAATAATACTGGAGGACCTCCGGGTGGGCTTATAGCAAGCGCGAAGGTGGAAGATTTTTTGCAAGCCTTTAATAATCATTTGGTATGTAATCATATTTTGGTTCAGGCGGTGATTGAGGGGATGAAAAAAGAAAATTACGGTAGGGTCATCAATATTATAAGTACTTCTGTTAAAATGCCTTTAAAAAATTTAGGCGTTTCAAATACCATTCGTGCTGCAGTTGCTAACTGGTCAAAAACACTTGCAAATGAAGTAGCATCATTTGGAATTACTGTAAACAACGTACTCCCAGGTGCTACATCAACAGGCCGCTTGCAGGCGATTATAGAAAATAAATCAAAAAATACAGGTGAATCTTTGAATCAGATCAAAAATGAAATGGAGAGCGAAATTCCATTAGGGCGTTTTGCTGATCCTTCCGAAATTGCTAATGCCGTTGCCTTTTTAGCCAGTCCTGCTGCATCTTATATTACCGGAATTAATGTACCGGTTGATGGCGGTAGAACAGGGTGTTTGTAAGATATCCCAAAGTCAAAAAACACTAAATGTTATTTCTGTAAAGGAGCTAAAACTAATTTTTAGCCACCTATCCTGATCATACTTCTGTCCTCCAGGGAGCCCGTATTCATTGAAACCGAAGTGCTCAAATTGGAAGCATCGTCAAAATCAAAGCGGCCACCTCGTTCCCGTTTTTTATTTTGCAAGCAAGATAAAATAAGAGGAGCAATATCTTCGCCCTTTCTCATTGCCTTAAGTAGATCTGTTTCATCCTGAGAGAACAAACAGTTTTTCATTTTCCCGTCAGCCGTCAGCCGCAAGCGATTGCAGCTGCCACAGAAAGGTTCGGTAATGGTTGTAATAAAAGCAAAAGTGCCCGCATGTCCCGATACAGTATATTTTTTTGCAGTATCGTTTATTGCATCTTCTAATTTTAAAAAAGCATATTTTGTGCTGATA
>JAIOQD010000006.1 GCA_021413595.1 Bacteroidota bacterium
TTCAGGAGAGTTTTCATATTTGCTGATAATACTTAAAGCAGGTTTTAATAGGGGGATGGCTAAATATTCATCTGTTTTTTCCTGTTTAATTCTAAGGGAATGTTTTCCTTTCTTTTCCTTTGTAATGCTATCCATTGTTAAAAGTTGTGCATCTTCAAAGCGCAATCCGGTGTAAACAGAGAAAATAAAAATATCCCTCACTTTCATTAAACTTTCATTTCCCCCTAATGTATGTTCGGTAATTTGTTCGAGTTCTTCATCGGTTAAAAATGTTCGTGTTGACGGTGTTTTGTTAAGTTTAAAATCCATATATGGGTTTTTATGAATATGACCTTCTTTAATGGCTCTTAGCAGGATAGTTCTAACTCTGCTATGGTGTTTATTAGCGGTATTCCGCATCATTGTATTTTCACTGTGATTTACTTTCTGACTGAGTAAGAATAAATCAAAGTCGCTTATAAAATTGTAATCAATATTTTCAATCAAAACATCATGTATTTTTCTTTCCTGTAAAAAATTTTGAAGATGTTTTTTTGTTACTCCATAATATGAAATATTTTCATTTTTTGATTCTCCTGCCAACGCCAATCTATCTGTAAATCGGTTAAAGAATTCAATCAGATGCGTATTTACTTTATATTTTTCAGTAAGAATGTCTTTAATATTCAGGGAAGTGATTGCCTTATTCTTTTTTTTAAGGTATTTTGCAATATTGTAAACTTGTTCCTCCATCGAGGCTAAATCCTCATTTATTTGGCTGTTTTTCTTAGTGCGCTGTGAGGTTTCGCTCCATTCTTTCGGTTCTATGTGGTAACTGGTTGCTAACTCTGATTTCTTCCGGTTTACCGTTATACGGAAATAAATAGGGTATTTTTTACCTTGTGGCTTGTATTCATTGAGGTAGAAGCGGATACTAAGGTTGTTTATCATAGGTGAAACAATAAGGGGTAAGGTGATACATAGGCGAAACAAATATAGTAAAAAAACGAATTGAGGTGAAACAAAACAAAAAACCAGTTACTCAAAGTAACTGGTTTTGTAAGGAAAGAAAACTATTTGAAACTGTTCAGCGGAGAGAGAGGGATTCGAACCCTCGGTACCGTTTCCAGTACGACAGTTTAGCAAACTGTTCCTTTCGGCCACTCAGGCATCTCTCCTATTATTTTTTAAGGAATGCGAAGGTAGAAAAAAAAATCCTATTGCAAAACAAAAAAACGAAAAAAGACAGATTGTCATCCTACCGATTTTATTGCTTTTATCGCTTTTAAATTGTAATAATTGTGCTGGAATATTATATTTGTTCTGATTCTATTCAATTTCCTGTCCTAATTAAATTTATTACCAAATGAACGTACATCTAATAGCTATAGGCGGTAGTGCAATGCACAATATGGCCATTGCTATGCATAAAAAAGGTTTTATTGTTACGGGGTCCGATGATGAGATACTTGAACCTTCAAAAAGCCGCCTAGCTAAATTAAACTTATTACCTGCCCATGATGGCTGGGATGTAAATAAAATCCACAAAGGGCTTGATGCCGTTATACTTGGTATGCATGCCCGCATTGATAACCCCGAACTATTAAAGGCACAGGAATTAGGGTTGAAAATATATTCATACCCCGAATATATTTATGAGCAAACCAAAGATAAAATACGCGTTGTTATTGGTGGAAGCCATGGTAAAACTACCATTACCGCAATGATCCTACATGTGCTTAATT
>JAIOQD010000007.1 GCA_021413595.1 Bacteroidota bacterium
CTTCCTTATGATTACCCTTTTTTAACTGAATAAAACCTAACTGTAACAAGTTTTCACCTTTTACATTACCTACAATTGTTGATTTGGTGTTCAGACTCTTGCGGATATTACTTTCGGCTGTAGTCAAATCGTCCGATGCCATTGCAAGATTACTCTGCAGCATATAGTATCCGGAACGTACAGGTTTAAATAATAAGCGGGGGAATTTGATTTTTTTAATGTAACGGGTGGCTTTTTCTACATCACCTTCTGCCACAGCTTCCTGCACGAGGCGCATTGTTCCTAACATGAAATAGAGTAATAGGGAAATTGCGGCAAGTATATAACAGATCCATGCTGTTATTGCATCATCATAAATATGTGATAGAACACCTAATCCGATTAAAATGATGCTGATCGGTAAACGATACAAAATGTAAAAACGTAAAACTTTCATAAAAAAATGCAATTAAGGAAATGGCCTAAAGCTGTTTCTGGTAAATAAAGCACAAAATTAATGCAAAATTATCAGAGTGAGCATTAATTCTTTCCTTAAAACGAATATTGAGCATCTATTCCGTTAAGAATCTTGTTCATTAGTATTTCCCGGGCTAATTTAATGTTGTTTAACTCCGTTTCAGAATTTTCATCAATTTTGTAAAGCATTAGAGAAAGATCGAGTTTTTGAATAAACTCCATTATTACATCTTCAACAACTCCTCCGGCCTGCATATCCCAAATTGCATTATTAATAATGATCTCCACCGATTTAGAACCATCGGCATTTACAATTATTTTTATTTTTTCTTCTTTTAACTGAATCATAATTGGTTATTTTAGAACAAAGCAAATTTGATCCGCCTTCAATAAATACTTTAATTGCAAAATTATTCATTCCATTGGTGCTTTTTTAAGAAGCTAACACTTTTGCATCCGGAAATCTGTATAACCATGCCTTAAGTGCTTCCATGCGTGGAATGGTGATTATCGTTTTGTAATCTAATTGTACTTTTATTGCTTTAGGGTTTAATGTCGGCAATACTGTTTTTGGTTTAGTTCTCATTTTTTTATTTTTAATTGAATAATGATTTATTTAATTTATAATTCAAATCTATCCCGACTTCACGAGAAATTATATTGCAATTCGATGGTATTGTGTTTTGAATAGCTAAAAAAGGGAAATCCATAGTTTAGAATAAATTTTAATTTATGTATTTAAAAGCCTTTTTTTATGAAAAAATTAAAAAAAGAAACAAATTATTTCGTTCATTAACGGCTGATCGGTACTTTGTTAAACGCCCTGCCGGCTTTACTTTCAGATAAAAGCGTGTAAATGCCTTCCTTCAATTGGGTTGTAGATAGTGTTGTATTGTTCTCCACCTCTTTTTCCATTAGTAATTTACCTACAATATCATAAAGTTGCAAGGTGGTTTTTCCTCTAATACCTGATATGTTTAGTGTATTTCCGGTAGGGGTTGGGTAAACGTAAATAGCGGTTGAGCTATCCTTCTGTTAAACTCCGGCAATACCAAGATATTTAACATTGGATCGGGAAGCGGCAAAAGCTGAGCGTGACGGCTCGCAGACTCCCGTATTCATTACTACCTCCACATAATAACTGGAATTCGATACGTTTACTAAATAAAAACACTAAAAAGGATATTTTAAACGGATATGCACCGACAAGTTTTTCGCAGTATAAAAATATCAGCGAAAGCTAGTCGCATCAGTGTTATCCGTGTTCCCTTTTAATTTTTAAGAGCATTGTATTCCCCATTCTTTTCAAGCCAAGCCAGCGCTAATCGTATTTTAAAATAGTCGAGCTCAGCATTTAAAAAATCGAAAATCTCCTTTAGTTTTTCAACTTTGCCAATAGCATTCACAGCTGTTTTTACACGATCAACTTCTTCACTGCCTACAAAGTGCTCAATGGAACTTATATCGCCTTTCAAATACAACTGTGCTATATGCGAGTAAATAGTAGTTACACTCAAGTTCCGTTTTAAGGCAATATCCTTGGGTGAATTATTTTGTTTGTAGAGTATTAATGTTTCTTCATAGGTGTTTACTTTGGGCGCTTTTGCCGAAATGCCATAACACATTTCATGTATAATAGTTAAAAATGCCTGTCCGTATTTTTCAAATTTATGTTGACCCACTCCCGAAATGGTAAGCATTTCTTCCTCTGTTAGTGGCTTCTCCGAAGCCATTTCACGTAGTGTGGCATCATTAAAAATAATATATGCAGGAAGTTTTTCTGAATCCGCAAATTGTTTACGCAACTTACGTAAGGCTTCAAATAGATCATTTCCGGTACTTTGTTCAGCATACTTACCGCGTTTTGCTTTGCGCTCTGGTGGTTCGGCTATTTTAATCTGAGGTTGTATCAGATCAGCTTTACGCTTGCTATACAATACTTCTTTACCCGATTCGGTTATCTTTAAAGAAAAGCCTTCATCATAGGCTATTTCAATCAATCCAAGGTTTAACATCTGCAAAATATATTGCTCCCAGGTAGCAAAACTCAGGTCGGCTCCCACACCGTATGTTTTTATTTTATTATAACCATGTTCAATAAGTTCACCTTTTGATGAACCTCTCAATA
>JAIOQD010000008.1 GCA_021413595.1 Bacteroidota bacterium
GATTTTAATGATATTACAAAAGGTTATTATGTATTAAAAATAAAAACTCCTGAAGGAGTTTTTATAAAAAAAATTGTTAAGGAATAATTTGAAAAACAGCAATGCAAACCTTTACCAAAGCCGAACGATTATCCAGTAAAATTGAAATAGAGAACTTATTTGGTACGGGTAAATCATTTAACAGTGCACCTTTCAAAGTTATTTGGTTAAAGAAATCTGATGGTACCGCTCCTGCTAAAATTGTTATAAGTATTCCTAAACGATTATTCAAAAGAGCTGTTGACCGTAATAGATTAAAACGATTGACCAGAGAGGCTTACAGGAAGAATAAACACCTATTGTATGATAATATAGAAAATGAAAAAATTCATTTAATGTTTATTTTTACCTCAAAAACTATTATTGAATATAAAGAAATGGAAGAAAAAGTAATTTCAATTTTACAACGTTTAATTAAAACTATTAACCCTTAATTCAGCATTGAAACGAATTGCATCTCCTTTCATCTATTTATTCATAGGCGTGATAAAAATATATCAATATACTATTTCGCCCATGCTGGGCGTTTCATGCAGATATGAGCCATCTTGCTCTAAGTATGGTATTGAGGCCTTACAAAAACATGGTTTTTT
The DNA here is from genome assembly GCA_021413595.1 of Bacteroidota bacterium. Taxonomy (GTDB): domain Bacteria; phylum Bacteroidota; class Bacteroidia; order 2-12-FULL-35-15; family 2-12-FULL-35-15; genus 2-12-FULL-35-15. The sequence goes on from JAIOQD010000008.1 coordinate 633, forward strand.
TAAAGGGAGTTATTTAACTATAAAACGTATTTTATCTTGCCATCCCTGGGGAGGCCATGGCCATGATCCTGTACCATAAAAGATCAGTTTAACGTTTGGTCAACTTTTCAATTTGGCAATTTGTTAAAATTTGTAAATTGACATAACTAAATTTGTATTTATTCGTTAATTCGTAAAAACACAATTTCGTAAATTTTAAGAATTCGTTATTCGTAGTAGTTTTCGTAAATTTGTATTGATTCGTAATTTGAAACACATGAAGGCTTTCATCAAAAAATTTAAAATATTCTTTATCACTGCTCTAATCGGAGGCTATGCAATAATCTCGTATAGCTTTGTTGACAGCTATTTCGAGGTTTCTAAAAACCTTGATATTTTTGCCACTTTGTTTCGTGAACTAAATATTTACTACGTTGACGAAACAAATCCTGGCGACCTAATAAAAAAAGGAATAGATGATATGTTGGAATCATTAGATCCCTATACTAATTACATTCCCGAATCAGAGATAGAAGATTATCGTTATATGACCACCGGGCAATATGGTGGTATTGGTGCACTTATTCGTCAGGATGGGGAATATGTGGTTATCTCTGAACCATACGAAGGATTTCCTGCACAAAAATCTGATTTAAGAGCAGGCGATAAAATTTTAAAAATTAATGATACAGATGGTAAAGGAAAAAAAACAGAAGACATTAGCAAATTTTTAAAAGGTCAGCCAAGTAGTGTTATTAAAATGCTGATTGAAAGAGAAGGAGAAAAAAAACCTATTGAAAAAATAATAAATCGTGAAGAAATTAAAATAAAAAGTGTTTCGTATTCAGGTATGTTAAACGCTAGTATAGGTTACATAAAGCTTACAGGTTTTACAGAAAATGCTGCAAATGAAGTAAAAGAGGCATTGGTGGAATTGAAAAAAAATCCTGAACTAAAATCATTGGTATTTGATTTACGAGGGAATCCAGGAGGTTTGTTAAAAGAAGCTGTTGAAATTGTTAACCTGTTTGAGGAAAAAGGTACTGATATTGTGAGCACACGCGGTAAAGTAAAAGATTGGGATAAAATTCATAAAGCTAATAATGTTCCTATTGACACGGAAACCCCGATAACAATACTAATTGACAGGGGGTCAGCATCAGCCTCTGAAATTGTTTCAGGTGCACTACAGGATTTGGACAGAGCCGTGGTAATTGGCCAACGCTCTTATGGAAAAGGATTGGTGCAACAAACACGTCCATTGAGCTATAATGCCCAGTTGAAAGTTACGGTTGCAAAGTATTATACACCAAGTGGCCGCTGTATTCAAGCTTTGGATTACTCGCATCATAATGATGATGGAAGTGTTTCTAAAGTTCCCGATTCATTAATATCTGCATTCAAAACCAAGAATGGTCGTATTGTATATGATGGAGGAGGAATTGCTCCCGATATTGCTACTGAAACACAAAAATACAGCAGCATCCTCACCAGTTTAGTGACTAAAAATTTGATATTTAATTATGCAACAAAATATCGTGTTGCTCATGCTACAATTATTCCGGCAAAAGATTTTAAATTGTCGGATACTGAATATGATGAATTTGTGACTTTTCTCACAG
>JAIOQD010000139.1 GCA_021413595.1 Bacteroidota bacterium
ACCCCTTTTGGAATTATTGAAACTATTAATATCAAGGGCGCTGAAAACAATAATTTTAGAAATATTATTTCGGACAATAAAAATAATTTATGGTTTTCTACACCAAATGGCGTTTATAAATACAATAACAATACATACAAATTATTTAACAATAAAAACGGATTAGCCGGCAACAGTATTTATTGTGGCTTAGAAGATCGTGAAGGAAATCTTTGGTTCGGTATTCATGGATTAGGTGTATCAAAATTTTTGGGTGAAGCTTTTTCATCTTATAGCACAACAGATAGTTTGCCAGGAGACAATATTATCTCCATTTTTCAGGATTCTAAAAAAAATACGTGGCTAGGCATAAAAGGATTCGGTGTTTGCAAAATAAAAAACAATAAAATGACCAATTACAAATTGGATGAAAAAAATAAAAATAATTCCATTATTGATACTGAAATTCAAGCTATATGCGAAGACAATAATGGCAATATATATTTTGGGGGACTTTATAAAGGATTGAGCATTTTTAATGGTAAAACCTTTCACAATATAGATGATGAAGATGGATTACCAGGGAATAACATATTTTCTATTACTAAAGATTATTTAGGAATTATCTGGATAGGAACAGAACATGGGTTGTGTTTTTTAAAGGACGGGAAAATTGAAATAATTGAGGCTGTTAATAAATTAAAAACAAAGAGTGGCACTGTACCCATCAATTCCATTTTTGAAGACAAAAATCATAACCTTTGGTTTGGAACAGAAGATGGTGTAATTAAGTATGATCGAAAAACTGTTGTAAAGTATAATAAAAACAATGGTTTTACAGACAAACGAGTGATTTCCATTACTCAAGGGTCAAACGGATATTTATGGTTTGGTACCGATGAAGGAGTGTTTTGTTATAACCATACAGATTTTAAAAAGATCGATCAAAATAATGGACTGGCTTCAAACAGTGTGTATTTTATTGAATTTGACAGGATTAATAATTTATGGGTAGCTACCACCAAAGGGATGGATAGGATCAATGTAACACTTTACAATGCGAACAAAAAAATTGAAATTCGACATTTTGATAAAGACGATGGATTAAATGGCATGGAATACAATAGAAATGCTAAATTTAAGGACAGCGAGGGTAGTTTATGGTTTGGAACAATTAAAGGTGTAACGGTTTACAACCCAAATTTTGCAAAAATTAATAGACAGGAAGCATTAACACGGATAACGGGCATTCGTTTATTTTTTGAGAATGCTGAAAAAGAACTTAGTGACCATTCAGAAGGCTTAGACAGTATTTCAAGTTTGCCCAAAAATTTAATTTTGCCATATACTAAAAATCACATCACATTCGATTTTATCGGAGTTTGTATTACAGACCCAAACAAAGTAAAATATCAGTTTAAACTGGAAGGCATTGATAAAGACTGGTTCCCGCCTTCTTCAAAAACGGAAGCTACCTATTCGTCCTTACCACCTGGTGAATATACTTTCCATTTAAAAGCGATGAATAATGATGGTTTATGGAATAAGAAAGACGCAACCTATACATTTAGCATCCTCCCTCCCTGGTATCAAACCTGGAGATTTAGAACACTTTCAGGGCTTTTGATTATTGGTTCGGTTGTCGGCTTTTTTTATTACAGAACAGCCACTTTACGTAAACGCCAAAAACAATTGGAACAAACTGTAGAAGAAAGAACTGCTGAAGTTGTTTTGCAAAAAGATGAGGCAGAAAAACAAAAAGATATAGCAGATAACCAACGTGCAATTTCGGAAGAGTTACGTGAAATTTCCGAACAACAAAAGCATATTGTTGAGAAAAAGCAAAAAGAAATTGTTGACTCTATTACCTATGCAAAACGAATACAAACGGCTTTACTTACCAGTGATGCATACATAACAAACAATTTACCGGCAGATCATTTTATTTTGTTTAAGCCAAAAGATATTGTAAGTGGCGATTTTTATTGGGCCTTAAGCATTGCTCGTATACCGGGTTGGGATTTGGGAACCAATACAGTAAAGTTGTCGAATTCAAGAATTCCCAAAAACACTTTTTACATAGTTACTGCAGATTGTACTGGGCATGGTGTTCCCGGAGCCTTTATGAGTATGCTCAATATCTCATTCCTTAATGAAAATATTGTAGATCATGGTATCCGTCTGCCACATGACATTTTGAATGCACAGCGGAAAGAAATTATAAATGCTCTAAATCCTATTGGAAGCACTGAAGAATCAAAAGATGGTATGGATTGTGTTCTTTGCGTTTATGATTTTGATAAAATGCTTTTACATTTTGCCGGAGCAAATAACCCTTTATGGTTAGTGCGAAATGGAGAGTTGAAAGAATACAAGGCCGATAAAATGCCTGTTGGGAAATACATTGATGCCCCTCCATCGTTTACCTTACAAACAATAGAACTACAAAAGGATGATATTATTTACACATCTACTGATGGCTTTGCCGACCAGTTTGGAACTACCGGGAAAAAACTAATGAAGAAAAAATTCAAAGAAGAATTACTTAAAATTCATACCCTTCCAATGGCTGAACAAAGGGCATATCTAAGCAGTTTTTTCAAAAACTGGAAAGGTACTTTAGAACAGGTGGATGATGTTTGTGTGATCGGAATTCGGATTTAGCGGGTTCATAACTTCAAAAAAATAATCCGAATATTAAAAAATAAAAGTTACGATATCACAATGGCGGAAGCCAAGAGAAACAGGTGATGTATTTAAAAAGCTCTTAAAGCGCCATCAAACCTTCAATACCTTCCATTTCCTTGTATTTGGAAATAATAGAATCAGCATTAAGCATCACTTCCTTAACTGTAATACTAAAGTATTTTCCGGTAGTAGATTCTTTATGCAAAATAATGGCTTCATCCGAAAATTTGGCTTCTACCAATGCTATTTTCTTATTATCGGCTGGTACAATAAATTTAAACATGTAAACCATTGGCCAGTTATTTTCTTTGTTTAAAAGTTCGCGGAGTTTCTCGAATTGCTCATCTCTATTCATACAACAAAGATAAATTTTAATCCATTTAGTTTATTAATTTTGTTGCGTAATACAACAATTTATGGAAAAATTTAAAATAAAAGGTGAATATATTCAGCTCAATCAATTGATCAAAGCAATGGCCTGGAGCAGCAATGGAGCTGAAGCAAATTCGTTTATTGATTTGGGCAAGGTAAAGGTGAACGGTGAGATCGAATACCGCAAACGGAATAAATTAGTGCCGGGTGATAGTGTAGAATATAATTTGCAAAAAGTTGAAATAGAGTAAGGTAATAAGATAAAACGCGGATACCCCGGATACTTTTGATTAAATATGATTTTCCATTTCTGTCATAAATTTATGCTAATTACCCATGATAAACGCGGGAAGCTATAATCAAGCCATTTTCAACTTCCAAAACTTCAGCCACATTCATATCAAGTTCACCATCTACTTTCCTGACATATTCCATAAATACCCTCCTACTATTGGCAGTTAAGGCTGTGAGGTTATAGCTCAGTGTTGGTAGCCTATCAAAAGCTTCCTGCCACCATTCGCGCATAGCATTTTTACTAATAATTAATCCACCAGTTTCTGGTTTTCTTATTTTCAATTTAGGGCTAAAATGCCTCGCATCAGAATGATACAGCGCCAGTAGTTTTTCTAAATCATGTGTATTAAAAGCTTCCAGCCAAGTTAAGGCAATAGCTTCAATTTTATTTGAATCCATTAAAAGAAATATTTCAACAAAAATAGCTCAAAAAATGGTTACTATACAACACCATCAAATACATGCCACAAATTACACGAATTTTTTCAATAATAGTTTATTGTTAATTAGTGAAATACGCGGCTAAAATTTATATATAGCCAATAGTAATAAAAAATGCAGATAAAAAGTTCAGTAAAATTATTAAAGCCAAATCTATTTTGTTATTTTTACATACAAATCATTATAATGAGTAGTGTGCGTATAAAACTGTTTTTTCTTTTCTTATTTCTATGTTCGATTTCCTTTTCGCAGGTAAATCCAAACAATATCACTATTGCCAGAGATTCC
>JAIOQD010000140.1 GCA_021413595.1 Bacteroidota bacterium
TTAATAGCATTTAAAACCTAATATTCCATATTTGGAATACAGTTGTGATTTGATTTCAAAGATTGATTAATAGCATTCGGTGCGTTGAACGATGCTGCATTTGATGTGTTGTGATTTGATTTCAAAGATTGATTAATAGCATTAGTTGATAATATTATCTTCTAGTATTCAATGAATTACAAAGAAATTATGCTATTTAAAATGGACGGGATTGGACATGTTTTTACAGTTCTTTCCCGTTTTTTTATTCCTGTCCCGCAGTAAATGCTTAAATTTGTGCGATGGGAAAATTGTTAGTATTTCTGAAATATGTATTTTTTGTTTTCTCATTGATATAAATGAAAATAGAAGACATGTGCATATTACAGATAAAAAAAGTGATTTAGAGCGTATCTGCAAATTTTGGATTGAGCCCTTTGTTGCTTTGGAGTATAACATAGGCTTTTCAAATAAAGAAATTAATGAAATAGAACAGATGGTAATTTTAAATATGACTTTAATTGAGTCGCAATTGGATCTGTTTTATGCTCATAAAAAAGTAAAATCAATAAATAAAAATGAGTAAAGCAATAGGATATACTAATATCTCACCTCGGATAAAAGCAGTACGTTTTCCAAAAGGGAAAATTGTACTACATTTGGTTGATGGCCGTATTATTATTATTCCAGCTAATAAATTTCCGGAAATTGAACATTTATCTGCTCCTCAAAAACGCAGATATAATACCCTTGCAGGCATGGGACTTATGTTTGAAAGTCTGGATACAGTATTTCATATCACAGATTTTATAGGTAAAGATTTTTCTTCTGAAATTTTAGGATCACCTGATAAGAATAATAAAAAATATATTGTAAAAAAATCGGCTCAGTCAAAAGCAGCTGAACGGGTTGTAAAATATGGTAAGTCTTAAAACAACTCTAATTGGTTTGGTGCTGACTCCAAAGGCTGACTATTTGAACCCCAGTAATTAATAATATCTCCATATTGTTTATCGGTAATTCTCACTATAGTTATATGCCCTTTTTTAGGAATTATATTCTCAACACGCTTTATATGAACATCTGCACTTTCGCTACTTGCACAGTGGCGGCTATAAACGGAATATTGCATCATTGTAAACCCATCTTTTTTTAATTCTTTACGAAAACTTGCATAGTTTTTTCTATCCTTTTTAGTGTCGGTAGGTAAATCGAAAAATACAAATAGCCACATGATTCTGTATGCGTTTAGGCGTGAATAATTTTCAATTCCCATTCCTTTATCAGATAAGCGTTGGGTATTTTATTTGCTTTTCTTTACCTTCAAAACATCTAACCAACGAAGCTGTTGTTTGGCTCACAGCAATCATTAGTGGACTTTTATTTTCTCCCATTAGTACATCCGTACTTATAACTCCAATAAGTTTTGCTTTAATTTCTTTTGTCATTACATGGTAATCTGGATGCTCATTTTTTATTTCTACTACTAACTTATCTACAAAAGGGCGATAAGGTTCCATTATATCATCTGCCAGACAAAAGGCATTGTATTTATTGTGATGATGAATGCCAAGAGTAGGTATTAATCCGGAACCTACTAAAGCGCGAGCAACAGCAGAACGCAAAATGGTATAACCAAAATTTAAAGTAGGGTTGGGCGGCATTCCAAAACGGTCGCGAATAAAAGTTTCACTATCAAAAATATGTTTCCAGTAATGTCTGGCTGCTTGCGCTTCTTCATTGGTAGTATCTCCGCTCAATACTTTTGTAGCATATCTTTTTAGGGCTTCATCATTTTTGCCAAGTAAATTAAATAATTGTCCCTGATTTCTGATTTTAGCTTTAATGGTTTGTTGCCACAATTGTTTTTTTAATGGTTCACTTGCATTTATTTGATGCTTGTATCGCTCGCTTTGTAAGGTGTTTCCATCCAAAGAGAAAAGCATAGAGGAGGGGTGATGTGTTTTATCACAAAATACAACAGCTACATTGTTTTCTGCCAATTCCTGTATTACACTTTGTGTAAATGTTATTTCCTGATGATCTAAAATAACAAATCCTATGTCTTCTATCGGACGTTGTTTTATTTCTCCGCTTTCCTTGCTCGTAATAATAAGTTGGCTAAGGTTTGTACTTAGATGAAATGGATTGCTGAAATACAAGGTTTGTTTTATCATCGCCTATAAATTTAAAACCCCGATAGTGTTTATCGGGGTTTGTAATTAATTTATTTTTTTGATTTTACCTGATGGTGAAATTTTGATTTTTACTGGATTTAATTGTTTGTAAGCTGTCATACTTGCAATACCTATCATTTGTTTTGGATTGTCAATATTGGAAGCCAAATGGTGCCTGAATACAACGTTATATCCTGTTGTAGATGTTTTTTGCACCCTGTAAAGATATTTAGAAATCACTCGAGCGTTAGATTTCCAATCAATGTCTTCATCCTTAAGACCAACAATAAACATATCGTTTATTGACAAAGTCGTAATTATTTTAGCGCCATCATCAGGTAATTTAAACATATTATCTTTTCTGTTTTTACGCTCAACAACATCCCAAAAAGAAACAACTTTTTGTTTTAGAACTCCGAGTGCATCTTCATAAATTATTATATGATGATTACTCCCCGGATCTACCCATTGGTTTATATCTTTTAACATAACAGCATTTTCGGAAGGTTCTTTTAACCTTACTTTTTTAATTGGAATTGGACTGCCATTCTTATTTGGTAAAAAAACAAATGGAATTTTATTTCCATGTTCATCGGTTTTAAAAAAAGCGTTTGGGGGCACTTTATCTTTCTTTTCGCCAGTATAGCCACCAGCCTTTTCTATTGCTGCAATTATTAATTTCTGAACATTTATATCTGCAATCTTATTAACTTTAGCCTTATTGTCCAATGCTTCTAATGGCTTTCTTAAATGCAAGAATTCTTTTCCTTGTTTGTCTTTATGTTTTCCATATATTGTTTCAAGATGCAATTGCCCTCTGGCTGCAACTCCTTTGTTTTTATATACTTTTCCATTCTTTTCAAGAATTACATTTTTTGACGTTAATACTCTGTTTTTATTTTTATGAGACACTAAAATAGTATCTATTGCTGCTTTGGTATCATTCCAAAAGTTTTCCCAAGGTCTTGATATAGCGGCCATTTCATACGTTCTATTATACCTGTTCCATTTTGAAATTTCATTCAAATGCTTTTGTGTAAAACATGCCATTACCAAGGCATCAATAGCATGATGGCGGTGATCATCACGGTTTTTTGTATCTTCAACCGTATTTAATATTTTATTTAAGCCCCAATGATGACGTAGATTTGCAGTCATTTGTCCTGGTGCTACTTTTACATTCTTACAGACTTTTTCTAAATATACTTTTGCTTCTTTTGCAATATAGCGTGTATCGTTTAATTGACGAGAAATGAAATCTGTATCAACAGTTTGTTTTATAAATGTTTTGTATTTGCTGTAGCTATTGGGATTAGCAAATATTTTTTTCGCTCTCTCTTTTACTACTTTCCATTTTGCATCATCATTTCCATAATATTGAAAAGGCGTTTTATCTCCTTTTGCTCGATTTTCATCCGCAAAACAAAGGGTTTTATTCATATAGCTATCATTTAGAGAAATGCTCCAAGGTACAATATGTTCGATTTGTATTTCGCCAGAAAATAAAATTTCTATTGCTATTTGTTTACCGGTATAAGGGCAATGTTCTTTACACTCTTGCCACAGCTTATATTTTAAAACATTATCATGCGTTGGTGGCAAATTATATTTTTCTAATTCTTTTTTTACTTCATCATTCTTAACTTCCAACCGTTTTTGATCTTTTCGTATTTCCATGCGTTTGTCTGATGAACTCTTTAAATCACGCGCCATTTCTACTTTTATTTCATCAAAGGCACCGTGTTCATCAATCAAATTGTTTACCAAACTTCTTAATTCAAACAATGCCTGAGAAACCATCGGGTTTCTCAAATTACTTATTTCTTTATCAGCTGCAACATCAACCGGGAGTTTGCTTTTCAATTCTGATTTCATTTTAAGACTATGATGATACAATTTTTTTAATTGTTCTTCAGTTAATGAATAATCATCTTTTAAATAATCTTTAACAATTTCAATATAGTTTTCGTTATTAAGAACTATATCTGCAACGGCATTTATTATTTCATCTTTTTTATTGCTATCGAAATTATTCCAATCATTTCCAAAAGCATTTTTTACTCCTGCTAGCACAACTGCTTCATCATATCTGAAATCAGGCAAGAATTCTAATATGTTTAAAATGGCTTTCCTGCTCAATTGTGCATAGTCCTGTTTTAAATTAATTGCCTTTAAACTTTTGATTTGTTTCTCATCTAGATTCCATTTTCTTGCTGCGTATTCAAGCAGCCATTCATCATCGGTTGCGGTGTAAATAGTGTGCCACACATCTTCTTTTTGTTGTTCATTCATTTCATCCCAATTTTTCCCGAAGAGTTTAGAAAGTTTGGAAATCGTATATGTTCCAACTACTTTGTCATCGTCTTTATAATTGAAATTGTAACTGCTATCACCTAGTTTCAATATTTTTCGAATGTCTTTAAATTCAGTTTTATCTTTTGAACAAAGCAGATTTAATATTATTTCTCTTTGTTCTTTTGTTAACTTTTCGCCATCACATTCAACTGAATGTGTCCATTGCCAGGCTCTGAATAATTCAAATGGAATAGCACTAACAGAACATTTTGTTTTTGTGGGTTCAAAAGTACATTTGCCTATCAAATGTTTTTGAGAACGGAGAGGTCTTTGATAAAATAATATTCCAGTTTCTTTTCCCTTATCATTAATTCCTAATTTTGCTTTTAATGTGTCGGTAAGTATTTTAGCATGATATTTTTTTTGTTCTTCCCAAATAAAATTAAATTCATCAATATACATTTTGCGTGTTGTATATCTGTTTCTTATTCTTGTTTCATGAGGGTTAATAGATGCAAGATAATCACCTAATGTTTTATAATTTTCTATTTTCTGTTTTGTTTCTGAAATACCAATTTTACCAGATGCAGGCACTCCTTTAAATATTGTACTCTTTTCTTTATCCTCTTCTCCTCCTGCTTTTCTGTTACTTTTAAAACCTCTTCTTTGACTTAAATGAAAAAAAATCCTTCCTAATTCCAATAAAGAAACTGGTTTTGAAATGGCTCTTTGTCTTAATGGATATGGGTTTTCTTTATTCCATTCATTTATCTCTACTTCGGCATTTGGTGCCATGTTGTTTTTTTGCAGTTCTTTCAATAGGAGATTTTTTCTTATTTTTCTTCTGAAATAATTTTTTCTTTTTCCTCGTGCTTCCCTTCTTGTGGCATTTTTTGATTCTTCAACTGTTCCTTTTATCATATTCACCCCCATTGGAAATATGCGAGCACCGATACCATTTATCTTATTGTTTTTGCCATCAACTACCGCCCATCCAATAGAATTAGTTCCTAAATCGAGCCCTAAAATTTTTGTCATAATTTATTTTTTATAATATTGTGGTAAATTAGAGATTAATTTGCATCTGCACAATTTTATATTACATTTGTAGTAAGAAATTTTTATTCAATCTTTGAGTTTCTTATCACAATAAGGCTATATGCCGAAGGTGTAAACCTACGAGCCCCGCTTCGGTGGGGCTTATTTTTTACTATTAGTTGGTGATAGATTTTAAACGATCTACATTATCATTTAAATAATATTCACTTTCTTCACAAAACGATGCTCCGAACAATAATAAAAACAGCCGATGGCTCACATTCCCTATTTGTAGAAGGATTAAACGAACATTACCATTCTATTCATGGTGCAATTCAGGAAAGCAAACATGTTTTTATTGAGGCCGGATTAAAACCATTTATTTCGGGCCCAACAGCTTCTTCTTCTGAAGAAAAGGAACATCTTTCGATTTTAGAAATTGGTTTGGGTACAGGATTAAACGCAATACTTACCTATATTGAAACACAGCGATCTGATATACACATTCATTATACAGCTATTGAGGCATACCCGGTAAGTCCAGATTTAATTGATCAGTTAAATTATGTGGAATTGCTGAAAGTTCAAAATCTTCAAGCAGTTTATTCTTCTATCCATGCTTGTGAATGGGGAAGGCCTTTTGCGATCTCCGATCAATTTACAATTTTAAAAATAAACAATGCATTGCAGGATACAGTTTTAGAAAACAATTACCATCTGATTTATTTTGATGCATTTGGGCCGGGTGTGCAGCCTGAAATGTGGACGCAAGAAATATTTGCTAAACTCTATGCTGTTGTTGAACCTGGCGGATGTCTAGTTACGTATTGTGCAAAGGGTGAAGTGAAACGTACCTTAAAACGTGTTGGATTTACTGTTGAATCATTACCCGGGCCTCCTGGGAAAAGAGAAATGGTGAGAGCCAGTAAGAATTAAATAGCCCTTGCCAACCTTTCTTCAAAGAAGAAGATGAGCTTGCATCTGCGCCCACCCTATGCGGTGTGGCTTTTTTTTGATTTTTTCTCAATTCTAGTGGGCTGGTGTTAGCACCCTCCCTTAGGGTGGGGCGTGGTGGGCTCCTTCTCAAGTATCGATTTAATATCAGGGCGGAAGTATAAATTACTTTTTAATATTTTACCATCTTCTCGAAAAATTGGTTCTCCCTTTTCATCCAACTTGCTCATATTGCTGCGTTGAATCTCATCAAACACTTCTTCAATTTTATGCTGTAAGCCGTGGCGTAAAATAGTTCCGAATAAAATATAAAGCTGGTCGCCAAGTGCATCGGCTATCTCCACCAGATCACCATTTTTACAGGCTTCGAGGTATTCATCGTTTTCTTCTTTGATCAGGTTATAGCGTAACATATATTCTTTTTCATCAAGATCAGCAGTAGGGGTATAACGATTACCTATTTTAAAAACATCGTGAAATTGTTCTACGTGTTTAATTTTATGAATTAAAGAGCCTTTGTTTTCTGAAGTTTCCATTTTCTGTTTGATTGGTAGATACGCCTTCTCCAATTGGAGAGTGGCAGAGGGCGAAGTATTTACTTAGTAGCTTTTTTCGCTTTATACTGGGCATTCAGACCTTCAAGAATTTCGTTAGTAATATCCAGGCTTTCATTAGCAAAAATTAATACGCCACCGGGACCATCAGAATGGGTTAAAATATAATTATAATTGGCTTTTTTGTTATATTCTTTAACATAATCAACCACGGTTTTACGAACTTCCTCATTACTTTTTTGAATCTCATCAACTAAACTTTGTAACTGAAGCTCCATCTTATCTAATTCATCTTTCCGTTTTTTTAAGTCTTCTTGTGCCGCAACACCTTGGTTTTCCGATAACAATCCCTGACTGGCTTTTTGTTGAAGATCAGTGTAATCCTGTTGGAATTTTTGGGCTTTTGTTTGATATGCAGCTTCAAGGCGCTGTTGTTTAGTTTGAGCAGCGGCAGTAAGGTCTCTTACAAAATCGTACTCTTTATTCAAAATATCACTGTTAACAAATACAATTTTAGAAGCTTTAATTTCTTTTGGCAACATAATAGCTGGTTTGGAAGCAAGTGTGGAATCGCCTTCCATTGTTTCGCCACAGGCGTTATTACATGTTGAGAAATGAAGGTAATATAATACCGCTACTGCGATAACTAATACAACATTTATAATGATTGAAATTTTTTTGTTCATTGTAGCTTGATTTTTAAATGGGGAACAAATATAAAATAAAAAGTACCTCTAATTTACTTAGAGGTACTTTTCATTAATTTAAAAAAATAAAAATTAATGTTTTGCTAAATAGTTAGCAACATCCGTGTGAGTTGCTTTCATTGCATCATCACCTTTGTGCCAGTTGGCAGGACAAACTTCACCGTTTTCTTCACAAAATTGCAAAGCATCAACCATACGTAATGCTTCATCAACACTGCGGCCTAATGAAAGATCATTAACCACTTGGTGACGAATAATACCACTTTTGTCAATTAAATACAAGCCGCGGTATGCGATCATAGGGCCGGTTGCAAGCAAAGCATTGTTTTCATCCAATTCATATTCACCAAACAATACATCATAATTCATGGAGATTGTTTTTGTAGTATCTGCTACAATTGGATACTTAACACCTTGAATTCCACCTTGCGCTTTTGGCGTTTGTAACCACCCCCAGTGCGACTGCTCTGTATCAGTTGAACAAGCTACTACTGCTACATTGCGTTTTTCAAATTCAGCTAATTTGTCTTGAAAAGCATGTAATTCTGTAGGGCAAACAAAAGTGAAATCTTTTGGATAGAAAAAGAAAATAACGTGTTTTTTACCGATATACTGATCAAGAGAAAAGTCATTAACAATTTCTCCACCGTAAACTACTGCTTGCGCTTTAAATGATGGCGCTTTTTTTCCTACTAATGTCATGGAATATTGGTTTTTAATTGTTTATAAAAAAATTTCGTTCAAAGGTACAAAATATTAGCGTTGAAATATTATTTTTAACGAACATCTTAAGCATAAACTTTTACCTTTATCGCTTTATAAAAAGTATTTATTTAACCCAAATAAAAAAAATAGAGCAATGAAAATAGAAATAGGACAAAAGGCCCCATCATTTACGTTAGTGGATTCAGACAAAAATAGCGTTTCATTAGAAGATTTTAAGGGAAAGAATGTTGTTCTTTTGTTTTTCCCGGCAGCATTTACTGGAGTTTGTACAAAAGAGTTGTGTCAAACACGTGACGAACTGTCATTCTATAATGATGTAAATGCTGTGGTATTAGGTATTTCAGTTGATATGCCTTTTACTCAGGCTAAATTCAAAGAATTAAATAATTATAATTTTACTTTATTATCCGACTTTAATAAAGAAGTATCCACTGCTTACGATGTTTTATGCAGCGACTGGGTGCTTGGATTAAAAGGTGTGAGCAAACGTTCCACTTTTGTTATTGATAAGGATGGAATTATCCGTCATAAAGAGGTTTTGGAAAATGCAGGTGATTATCCCGATTTTGATGCTGTAAAAGCAGCATTGACAAAATTGAAATAGTTATAAGGGTACCTCTAAAAACTCAATTTTTCACCACTTAGGCACTAAAGACTACTAAGAAACACTAAGAATTTTCTCAGTGACCAGTTCTTCGCAGTAGAAAACTTAGTGTCCTGAGTGTTTTAGTGGTGTTTTTTATTTTCATAAAATATAGTTTTTAGAGCTGCCCATAAATTAGAAAAAAATCGAAATTCAATAATTATAAGCTAAATAAAGCAAAACCAGCCCCTGATAAGATCACTAAAAATTTAATAAAATTAAAGCGATGGTTTTCGCTTGATTCAAAAAGTATGGTAGTTGAAATATGAAGAAATATTCCTACTACAACGGCCATTATTCTGTCGAAATAAGAAGAAAAATTCCCGATGATATTTTCACCTATTGCATAGCTGGTAAACGTTCCAAGAGGTGTTACCAATGCAAACACAAGAAGCCATATAATAGCATTCCGCTTGCTGATATGAGATTTCAGAAGCATGGTCATTAAAGCCATTGCTATAGGTATATTGTGCATTACAATGCCTGTTAATAGTGAGTTGTGCGAATGTATGTCATTGTTGGCGAGTGGCATTCCTTCTAAAAATGAATGAATGGATAATCCAAGCATCATAGCATAGGGGAAGGCATTCCCGGCATGTTTATGAACATGAATATGACCATGCTCTATGCCTTCTGATAAAAACTCCAGTAATATTTGAGCAAAAAAGCCCAATAAAATATAAATGCCAATATTAGGTGTGCCGGATAAATATATTTCGGGGATAAGATGTAAAGCACAAATTGCAAATAAAAACGCTCCACTGAATGAAAGGATTAGCTTTAAGTTTCTACTGCTGATATCTATGAATAGAAC
>JAIOQD010000141.1 GCA_021413595.1 Bacteroidota bacterium
TCTTTTAATTCTAAAAAAGTGGAGGAATTACAACCAAAATCACAAACAAATTTAAACGATACAGTTTTGACTCAGGCAAAAGCATATTTGCAAACTTTGTACGAACAATACCTAACATATTAAAAATGTTTAACAAAAATATTTTCTTTTTATTACTCCTTTCCTTCTCTTTTTTATTGTTCAGTACAATTAGTTTTGCTCAAAAGGAAAAAAAAATCGGATTGTGGAAAGCTCTTAATACTCCCGCCTATGTTGATACTACAGCTGAAGATTATTATGAGAATAATTCTATTCGTTATGAGAATTATATTTATAGATCAAGCATTAAAACGGTGCAGTTGCATGATGAAAGTTTTGAATTGTCACAGCCTATTCTTAATCTTGGATCAGAGGAAAGATTAAAATTAAGTTTTGATGATGTAGATGCTGATTTGAAGAACTATTCTTATACAATTATTCATTGTAATACCAATTGGGAACCATCCGGTTTAACGGCTGCTGAATATATTGATGGCTTTCAGGATGCGACCATTAATGACTATCGTTATTCATTTAATACACTTCAACGATACACGCATTATAATGCTGTTTTTCCAAACAGTACGATGAAAATTACAAAATCAGGAAATTATATTTTAAAAGTATTTCTTGATGGGAATCCTGAAAATATAGCTATTACAAGGCGTTTTTATGTTTATCAAAATAAAATAATGATCGAGACCAAAATTATTCCTGCAAGCATTATGTCCGATAGGAATTTTAAGCAGGAAATAGATTTCACTATAAATCATACCGGATATTCCATTACAAACCCCTATGTGGATTTAAATGTAGTGATAACTCAAAATAACCGCCCTGACAATCCTAAAACTACTTTGAAGCCATTGTTTGTAAAGGATGCCGAGCTTGTTTATGATTTTGATGAAGATAATGTTTTTACAGGTGGCAATGAATTCAGAAATTTTGATATAAAAAGTATTCGATACCATTCAGAAAGGATCTCCAATGTAAAAATTGATTCGGCAGGGAATCATGTAAACTTATTATCAGATGAAAAGAGAACCTTTAAACGGTATTCTACTTTTTCAGATATTAATGGTAAATATTTAATAAAAGTCCAGGAAGGAAATAATAGTGAAGTGGAGGCTGATTATTGTTATGTGAATTTTTTCCTGCAGTATGATGCCGTATTGACAGATGGTAATTTATATGTATTTGGTGAATTTAATGCCTGGCGGTGCAATAAGGAAAATTTAATGCACTATAACGCCAAACGCTTTGGTTACGAATGTACTTTATACTTAAAACAAGGATATTATAATTATGAATATGCCTTTTTAAAAGACGGTGCAACAGCTGCTGATAATACAATAATTGAAGGAATGCACTACGAAACCGAAAACGATTATACTATTTACGTTTATCACCGTAAGCAAGGTACCTTTTACGACCAGTTAATTGGAGTGAAACGCTCAAATTCAATGAAGTAATAGAGCCGTTTTAAAATCTTGAAATTTAGTGTTTTTAAGTTCGAGACCTTTTGATTGCAACCTTTTCATTTCTGTTCGCATCTTCATTAAAAATCGGGATAAAGTAGGTATCCGATTTTGCTCGTAAACAAAAAAGTTGTTCATATCCTTGTGTTAAAAAAAATTGGCTCGATACTTGTTTAATTGAAATGGGAATGTTTAATATTGCATGAATGAGATAATCTCACCTACTAAAATAATATGTTATGGGAGCACAGACCACACAAGTTACGCATGGAATAAAAATAAGTGTTGAAACGAAATTCCACACAGAACATTCAAATGCAGAAAACCGTCATTATCTTTTTTTGTATATTATAACTATTGAAAACAAAAGCGATTTCGCGGTTAAATTAGTTTCGCGGCATTGGGATATTTTCGATTCCAGCAGTGAACAAAGTAAAGTTGATGGTGATGGAGTTGTAGGAGAACAGCCTATGTTAGAGCCTGGTGAGGTGTTTGAATATGAATCTGCTTGTAGTCTTACTACAGATATTGGCAAAATGAGTGGTACCTATTTAATGGAACGTAAGATTGATAAAGCCCGCTTTTACGTTACTATTCCTGAATTTGAATTGGTTGTTCCGCAACGTTTAAATTAAGAGCTCCTCCAAACCTTCCTGAAAGGGAAGAAAGTTTTCTGCTAATTCGTTTCTATATCTTGTGAGTGGGCTCTCCTCCCCTTGGGGGAGGTAGGGTGGGACTGAATTAATCCAAATAAACAGCTTCTTTTCCTTTTTTATTTATTTCTACCGTAATATGCTCCTGCAAAGTTGTGGATAATGATAATCCTACGAAATCAGCTTTAATGGGGTAACGATTATGCCCACGGTCAACTAAAACAACAGTTGTTAATCGTTTAACAGGGCTTGTTAAAAATGGTTTTGCTCCAAAGATCAATGTTCTGCCTGAATCCAAAACATCATCCACTAATATAATTACTTTATTTTGTAGTTCTTTATCGGTTAAGCCTAATTTTATTTCTGTTGAAAGTGGATTTTTTTTATCAATAACAATTTCAATCAATTTGGTTTTGATAGGCGAAATTTTTTGTAATACTTCTACAATGTGTTTGGCTAAAACAAAGCCATTACTCGCAATACCTGCAACAATAATTTCTTTTTCATCATAGTTGTTTTCATAAATTTCATAGGCAATACGATTAATCTTTTGCTGAATTTGTTTGCTGTTTAATATTAAGGTCTTATTCATTGGCTTTATTTTTTTGTCATAGTATTATTATGAATATTTTTTGCTGGATTGTAAGAAACAAACAAATTTATCCAAATAGCTCTTGAGTTTCGGAAAACGATAGGGAAAAGTAATAAAATAACAGTTATGATGGCAATAATATTTGGTGCAATATCCCATCCGTAGAAACGAAAAACAATTAAATGAACAATTACCACAATTGCAGTAGTAGTTGCATGGCTAACCATCATTGCCCCCCAGTAAAATCCTGATTCGCGCCTAAGATCCAGCCCACAAACAGGACATTTATCCGGCATTTTGTCAAACATCTTAAGATTATAAGGATTTTGAGTAAGAAATAGATCCCCTTCCTGGCAGCGAGGACATTTCAATTTGACAATACTATATAGTTTTGTTCCCTTTTTTAGAGGGTTAATTAATTTCAAGAATTTCATTAGCACGTTTTAAAGCATCATCAATGTTCGGTAAGATATTGATTTTTCCAATTTTCAGCAAAAGTTTTGATTTTTCTATTTCCAAATAAACCTCTTTATTCACTCCTGAAAGGACTAATTTTATTTTTTGTTCAATACATTCCTTTTGTATTTTTTCAAGGGTGTGAAGGCCCGTGGCATCAATAAAAGGCACATGTCTCATTCGGATAATTAATATTTTTGGTCTTCGTTCTATGATTTTTATCGCCTCTGTGAATTTTGATGCAGCGCCAAAGAAAAAGGGACCTTCAATTTCATATACATCAACTCCTACTGGTACTTGGTATTTGTTTATTGCCTCTTGATCATATTTCTCCTCCTGTCCATCAGTGCCATTTGTAATAAAATTCACGGTGGCTGCCTTTGCCATTCGCTTCATAAAAAGAAAAGCGGAAAGAACCATGCCAATTTCTATTGCTATTGTGAGATCGACTATTACCGTTAAAAAAAAAGTAATGAGGAGGATTAGTGCGTCACTTTTTGGTCCTTTTAAAACACTAATAAATGAGCGCCATTCACTCATGTTATAAGCGACTACAACAAGAATTCCCGCCAAACATGACATTGGAATTAATATTGCCCATTTACCTACAAAGAGCATTATTACAAGTAAAGTTAATGCATGAATGAGTCCTGCAACTGGAGTTCGTCCTCCATTCTTTACGTTTGTTACTGTTCTTGCTATAGCTCCTGTAGCTGGGATTCCTCCGAACATTGCTGAAAAAATATTTGCCCCGCCCTGAGCAACAAGCTCCGTATTTGAGCGATGTTTTCCGCCAATCATTCCATCTGAAACAACAGCCGAAAGAAGTGATTCAATACCCCCAAGCAATGCTATTGTAAATGCAGGCGGAATTAAATTCTTTACGATTTCGAAATTGATATGCGGAACAACAGGTACTGGCAGAGTGGATGGAATTTCTCCGAATACACTTCCTATTGTTTCAGTTGGCCATTTTAAAAAAGTAACTAATGCCGTAAATAAAATAATTGCAATTAGAGAACCGGGAATTTTAGTGGTGATTTTTGAAAATCCCATTGTTATTATCACTGTACCTGTGGCTATAGCTATAGCATACCAATTAACGCTATTAAAATATTTAAAATAATCTGACCATTTATCAATAAATTCAGCAGGAACTTTTCCCATTTCCAAACCAAAGAAGTCTTTCATTTGTGATGAAAAAATAATAAGGGCTATACCTGTAGTGAAACCAACAATTAAGGGATGTGGTATAAATTTTATTACAGAGCCAAGTTTTGCGAAGCCCATAATCATTAACATTATTCCGGCCATAAATGTGGCAATGGTTAAACCATCTACACCGTATTGCTGAACGATACCATAAACAATAACGATGAATGCGCCAGTGGGACCACCAATCTGAACACGGCTTCCACCAAAAAATGAAATAATAAATCCTGCAACGATAGCTGTAAATAATCCTTTTTCTGGTGAAACACCTGAGGCTATCGCAAAAGCAATTGCTAAGGGTAACGCAACGATACCAACAATAACTCCTGCAATCAGGTCTTTAATAAAAAGATCTTTGCTGTATCCTTTAAGTGTTGAAAAAAGTTTAGGTCTAAACATAATGCTGACTTTTTGTTAAGATTTTACCTTATAAGAAATTTTCAATGCGTTTAAATGGATTCTTGCCCTTTTAATATTCGCCCATTCGACTGAGTTTACATCAATTGCATTGATTTTTAACAGATCGGATTTAAGATCTTTTAAAAATTTTGGAATAGAAATATCATCCTCCTTGTTTTTAGATAATTTCACTATTTCCTTATCAATTATCAATATTATTTCTGGAGTGCTTTTTGCTTGTCTTATTTTTTTTACTATAAGCTCTTCTGATTTATTCATAAGTTTAAGACTTTCGTTTATTTAAATATCAGATTTAATTTTATTTAATTCATGGTTATTAATGCAACATATAGCTTCTTTTAAATTTTCAATTTTATTTTGTGTTATTGCTGAGGTTTTCATTTCTATCATTAATGTTTCCAGTTTTGAAAGAAACCGAATAATAATAAAATCATTTGTGCTATTGTTTCTGAGTGTTTTAATACTTGCATCAATTATTTCTTCAACCTGAATCACATTTGATGCATTGATTATATTTTCAACTGTTTGATTTCTTAATTCTGTCATTAGGCTTATTATATTGATTCGCTTAGTTTAATTGAAAATAATTTTTTTGAATTGTTCTTTTTATATCCGTACCTTATTGTTAATAAGGCTCGATCATGAATAATCATCCAGTTAGTGCGGTCTCCGCTGTAATATTTCATTATTGAATTTGGTCCAATTAATTTGTTAAAAGATTCTATTAATTCATTTTCGTGTTTTTCGGATTTTGAAACTGAAATCATTCTGTTATAGCAGATTATTCCGGAAGGTGTCAACAAGTTACTGATGGCCGACAGGAATTGATCGTCTGAAAATTTTTGTGGTGTTTCATCATCTACAAAAATATCCACTGCAATTAAATCATATTTTTCAGTACATTTCAAAACAAAATTGTAAGCATCT
Source organism: Bacteroidota bacterium (assembly GCA_021413595.1). Classification (GTDB taxonomy): domain Bacteria; phylum Bacteroidota; class Bacteroidia; order 2-12-FULL-35-15; family 2-12-FULL-35-15; genus 2-12-FULL-35-15. The sequence continues at coordinate 5,757 of JAIOQD010000141.1, forward strand.
GTTTCATGGATATTCAGTTTTTTTACCCGGCTGATATTAAAATGTTTTTTTGCTAATTCAATTACTACTTTATCCGCCTCTACACCCGTTATTGTGCAGTTTTTATGAAGCGTATCCGTAAGTAAGGAAGCAATGCTCCCAGCACCAAATCCAAGGATCAAAACATTCTTTATTTCTCTTTCACGAATGTTTAATTTTTTGAAAGTTTTGTGAAATATATCATGTAAAGATCCATAAGAATAATTAACATGGCTTGTGTTTAGTAATAGTTTTCCACCATCCAAAACTACTTCCAGAAAAGGTGTTATTTGCCCCATTCTTTGCTCTATGGGAAAGGGGGAAATATAACTGAATAAAGTTGTTAGGAACGAATGTTTTTTCTTTAAATACATTTCTTAATTGATAAATTTTATTATTTAAAACATTGAAAAGCAAACGGAGCCATCTCAGCTTGTCAAAGTTTTATTTTGTTAATTGATTTTATTATTCATAGATTTTATTATTCATAGATTTTATTAATTGATTTATGGCAGCATCTGTTTCTAAATTGATACCAAGCAGCTCCTGTAATATTTTTGAAAAATATAATGAATACACTTCATCTGTTACAATGTTTGTTTTACTAACGTTGATAAATCCAAATTTTTTAAGCTTTGAAACTCCTTGTTTTATAAGAATTTCTTTGAAATTATGTTCTGTATCTTTTTTCATCTCAAGAGATTTTTTTCCACATTTTAAGTAATCCTTCTAAACTTGATGAATGTATTTTAAATCCGAAAGGGATCTCTTTTAAATCACTCCAGTAAGTAACTAATTTGGTTCCGATAGGCATTTCGTTGAGTTGTTCTCTTACATATTTTGAATAAAGAGAATACAATTGAATATCAGATTTAACAGTGTCATCAATCATTGCAGTACTATCTATATTTTCA
>JAIOQD010000142.1 GCA_021413595.1 Bacteroidota bacterium
GAAAGTCAGTGCTTATTAAGTGCCTTGCAGGATTGATAGAGCACGAGCAGGGTTCACTATTAATCTTAGGCAAAAAAATTTCTGATCTGAATAAGAAGGAGAGGGGAGAAGCGCGAAAAAAAATAGGCTTTTTATTTCAAAGTGGCGCCTTATACGATTCAATGTGCGTAAAAGAAAACCTTGAATTTCCACTCAAAAAAGCATTGCGGTTAAAGTCGAAAGAAAAAATAAAGTCCTTGGTTGAGGAAGCATTAAATAACATTGGGCTTTCAGAGTCCATCCACAAAATGCCATCAGAACTCTCCGGTGGTATGAGAAAAAGATTAAGTCTTGCCCGTACATTGATCCTACAACCCGAAATAATATTTTATGATGAACCCACCACAGGTTTAGACCCAATCACTTCAAAAGAAATAAGCCATCTTATACTGGATGTGCAAAAAAAATACAACACTTCTTCCATCATAATCACACATGATATGGATTGTGCCAGAATTACAGCAAATAGAGTAATTGTACTTAAAGATGGGCAGTTTTTTGCTGAAGGTACTTTTGAGGAATTAGAAAAATCAACAGATGAATGGATCCGTTCATTCTTTGATTAATTGCTCTTTTTCCTTGCTGTTTTTCTCCCATAGATTAGACAGATTTACGAACTGAACCAAAAAAAAATCCCGCAGATTTCGCTGATAATCGCAGAAAAACATCCCCTACTTATCTGCGTAAATCTGTGAAATCTGCGGGAGAAAAGGATTTGTTTACCTCATAGAAAACACACTCCAGCTTTTTATAAATATTTTTAATACATTTGAATATACCTAAACATAAAATTTTTATAGTTTATTTTAGAAAATTAAAAATATTATCTACCAATATTTAACTACAGGGAAGCCGAAAACTGTAAGAGTAGGCATAAAAAATAAAACTATAAATCATGAAGAAAATTATTTCGAGTCTTGCTTTATTTTGTCTTGTGTTTATTTTCACTTCTTCAATTACCGCTCAGGAATTAAGAAGTTCTTCGGGAAGCAGTACCGGTAAAATCGATTCTGACGGAACGATCAGGAATGGTTCGGGAAGCAGTGTAGGAAAAATTGATTCAGGTGGAACTGTAAGAAACGGTTCAGGAAGTAGCATTGGAAAGATCGATTCAGACGGAACAATCAGAAACGGATCTGGTAGCAGTATAGGAAAAGTAGAATCTGATGGAACAGTAAGAAATAGTTCAGGAAGCAGTATTGGTAAAATTGAATCAGGTGGTACTGTGAGAAATAGTTCAGGTAGCAGTATTGGAAGTGCAAACGGAGTGAAAAAAGAATGGGCCGCTGTTGTGTTTTTCTTCTTTACGTTTTAAATAAAACTTGTTATAAAAAAAATCCCCCGCAAAGTTGCAGGGGATTTTTAACAAAGCGGCTTAATGCAGTTTTTCGTGCCCCCCGAGATTAAAACTAAACTATTAGAATAAAACTATGTGTAAGTTTAACAGGCATACGGCCAAAAGCATGGAAACAAAAACAGAGATTGAAAAATCAACCTCTGCTCATGCTATTGGATTAAGTTATTCCTTGGTGAGTTGCTCTTCAGCATTGCTCAACTCCGCTTCACTTAATGTATCAAATATAAGAAATCTAAATAGCACAGTTTAATTTACACTCCCTGCCCCCCTTAATACTTTGTTCTTTTTACAAATTAAATTTACGTATTGCATATTTTTATTGCTTCACCATCTTCCTCGTTTCAATAATTTTACCATCTACAACAAGTGTGTAAGTGTAAATACCGCTTGATAGATCACTTGCAAAGACATTCAACGTCCCTTTACCTTTTTGAGTAAGCTCTGTTGATTGTATCAATTTACCTTGTGCATTGTAAAAAAGCATTTGCGCTTTAACTGTATTATCAGGTAAAGAATAATTTATTGTAGTCTGCTCTGCGAAAGGATTTGGAACATTTTGCTCCAAAACTATTGTTTGCGCATCAGTTAACTTTACATCAGTTTGTTTTATTGATGATTCTGATTGGGTATTTGCTGAGCGGCCTTCATTAATTGTGCAACAATTATTTATTGTTGCCATTAGTTGGTTCAGTTGGTTTTGAAACAAGGTGTTATTTGTTACCAACTGATTTTGTAATGATGCAATTATGGAATCCTGATTGGACGCTTTTGTTATTACTGCTGTATTGATAGAATCCTGATTAGTTGTTTTTGTTGTTAAATTATCAATTTTTTGCTGTTGTTCCTGAATACCCTTTGTTAAAAAGGCAATAAGCTCAATATAATATACTCCTTTATAAGTTACAGCAGGATGAATAATATTACCCGATGTATCAACATCAGCATTTTTATTATTAGTAGAAACCAATTCAGGTAAAATTTGTTCTAAATCTTGAGCAACGAAACCATAATTTTTTTTCGATGGGAAGTTTAATCCATAAACATTTGTAGTATCGAAATAATATGTTTTAGGCTTTAATTGTTTAATAATCGCTAAGGCATTATGAATACTATCAATATCTGTTTTAAACTGTTGGTCAGAAGTGAAATTATCTGCTCCTGTTCTTGTACAGTTGCCGTTTATAGCAACACTTCCATTAACCTCAAGCTTTTGAGAGGGGCTGGTTGTTCCAATCCCTACGTTGCCTGCCTCTGCTATGGTCATTCTTTTGGTATAAGTAACAGCACCTCCTAATGTTCCTGATGGTGCAGTAGAGAAATCTATATAACCAGCACCCGTTGAGTTAAACAATACACACGCTGCCCCCCCATTAGATGCATAGATATGCGCATTTGATGAGTTATAGTAACTATTTGCAAACAAATAACCATCCGGTCCATTTGCTCTGAAAAGCATAGTCATTGTTCCGCCATACAAAGCGGAGTAAGTGGTATTTGGGCTTGTATGTGTTGTGTTTAATAATTGTAATGTGCTACCCGGTGTCGTTGTTCCAATCCCTACATTACCGCCACTAGTTATTCTCATTCTCTCTGATCCTCCGGCATAAAAAAGCATTGGAATGGAGGAACTTGCGTATAAATTAAATGTAGTTGAATTGTTAGAGATCTGCCCTACCAGAGTTCCATTATTTAGAAAATCAAGAATTCCTCCATTTGTTGCATTATTTATACCTAAAGTCGTATACCCAGTATAAGTGTTCGGTGTGGCTGTTCCAATACCGACATTGCCCCCGGAAACCACTTTCAATTGAGCACTGCCAATTAAAGGGAAAAACAATAATGCAGTTGAACAAAATAGGATATTAATTCTTTTGCATGTTAGTTGATTTGTTTTCATTTTTGTTTTATTTTTAGTTTAATTAATATTAAGGGCATGTTATAGTTGGTAACAAGGTAAATTCGGCTCCTAAAGGAACTTCAAAATCCCCATTAATTGTCGCAGTATTTGAAAACCGCAATGTTTTAGTATCCGCACTACCTTCTAAAATGGCAGAAGCGGGTGTAATTACCAGATCTGAATAAACCGCATCATAATAGCTATTAAATTGAGCTTGTGTTGTAATAGGCGTTCCGGTGCCCAATCCCCAAACCTCCGTACCTGTATCTATTGTTCTTAATGCATCCCCTAAATTGTATACTTCTTTCCTGATTAACGTACCAGAAGAATTAAAAACCAAAAGCATTGTTGTTTCATTGGTAATTCTACAATCATAATTGATACTTAGGCCTGCGTTAAAGGCAAATTTCATATCGAAAGTTCCAGTAACTGAACCATTCAAATTGATTCTAAATGATTTAGTAGTAGCATCTGTTCCCCTTGGACTTTGAATATCTTGATTCATTACAACCACTCCAATTTCATTTGGACTTGTTGTATTCTGATATGCAAAGGCTTTGTATGTGCCAGATGTATTGGTTGTACATGAATTAGCAAGATAATTTCCTTTAAAATTTTTTGCAATCATCTGAAAAAGGTAATATGATGATTTTTTATTTCCTGTTGAGCCGTTGAGGTATCCAATATTTGTTGAGCTGGTTCCTCCTTCCTTTACACTCCAAAAATTAAGAAAATCTACATTTTTGTTCATGCTAATTGCCATCATTTCTGCCCAAAATTGTCCGCCTAATAAGCCATTTGATCCATTTCCAGTAATTAAATCATCTGTTCCAACAGTTGCATTAGTTCCACTAACATCATTCATAAAACAAATATTTGCTTCTGTAATAGCTGCTTTTATAACTGTAGAATTAGCACTATTATAATTAGTAATTGTAGTATTTAAAGTATTCAACTGGCTTTCAAGAGGTGTCACAAGATTGCTATTTGCAAAATAAACGGGAATAACATTTCCAAGAACATTAATAATGTTGGCTCTTGTTGGGTAAATTTTAAAACCGCTTGCGGTTACTCCTTCATTACCGAACGGATAAGTATGAAAACTAAAAATATCAATGTAAGGAAGAACGTTGTATGTACCAGAAGTTAGAGCTGTTATAGTGCTTTGAGTATATGAACTTACTTCAGGTCCTACAAGAAAAACTGGTTTTCCATTCCCTGTGTTATATGATCCCCTAATTAATGTTGAAATTACCGAGATATAATCAAAAATACCTGCTGGAGTATTTTGGGGGTTTCCAGTTATAGAATTATTGTTATTATATTGGCCGTCCGGTTCATTTCCTATAGTGAAGTATCTTACTCCAAGAGGATATAAAGCATCTACAATTAATTTCGCATTTGTTGCAGCTGTATTTGGATCTACATATGGTAGACTCGTACTCGGATCATAATAACTCAATTGAACCACAGGCGTAAATCCCATAGCAATGATATTTGGAAAGCTATTAGCACCCGTAAAAAGTGTAGTATAATCATTTGGCACTCTTAGACATTGGTCATAGGCGATACCGCCAATTCGAAGAAACTCTACTCCACTGTCTTGTATATCCGTCCAATGATTTGTATAAGTACCTCCAGGAGCAGTGCAATTTGGAAGTGTGGCTGGCATCCAGGCATTTTGACCAGGAAAATTACTGCTTATTTGTGCAAAAATTGTAGCTGCATTTGCAATAAGAAGCAGAGTGAATGTTCTTAGTATTCTACTGGAACATTTTTTTTGCAAGTTGGGCTTGCAAAAGAAAAGATAGAAGGACTGAAGCGAAAATCGTGCCAAGAAATTATTTTCCCATTTTGAAAGCTTAAATTCAACTATATCAATAGTTTGGTGTAAATTTTACTTATTTATCCAAATTAACTAATTGTAGAAAATAATCCTCAACTTTCCCATTTTGTGTAGAATATTTCCCATTTCTTCTCATTTAAGTATTTCCGTTTTGGCTATTAATAATATCCTCTTATCGAAAATTTTCGGGTATGCCTTCTTACTGTTTTACTTTTGAAAGTATAATATTTTAAATGACATGAAAATGAAAAAAATAATACTCCTTTTCCTTTTACTTGCAGTATTTAAGGAAATCTATTCGCAAAATACTTTTCAAAAAACTTATGGAAGAAGCGGTGAATTTGGTAAGTCTATTCAACAAACAACTGATGGAGGATTTATTATTACTGGCGGAAGTTTTAATGGTATGTTCAAAGATGTCTGTTTAGTAAAGACTAATTCTTACGGAGATACGATTTGGACAAAAATTTATCAAAGAATTGATGCAGGGTATCTAAGTGCTGAAGGTTCTGCTGTTCTACAAACAACTGATGGAGGATTTATTATCTCAGGTTATACTAACAACTTTAGTAATGGAAATTACAACTACGATGTTTACCTTATTAAAACTACTTCCAATGGTGATACGCTTTGGACAAAAACCTTTGGTGGCAGTGGAAATGATTTTGGATACTCCATTCAGCAGACTATAGATGGAGGATATGTCATTACAGGAGTAACGAATAGTTTTAATTCGGCAAATAATGCTTATCTGATTAAAACAGATACTAATGGAAACTTATTATGGTCAAAAACTTATGAAGGAGGTATTAGTGTTTTTTCTGTTGAACAAACTTTGCAGGGAGGATTTATAATTGCGGGAGGAACAGCAAGTTATGGAGCTGGAGGAGGTGATATTTGCTTGATTA
>JAIOQD010000143.1 GCA_021413595.1 Bacteroidota bacterium
CGACATGTTTTTTTAACGAACGAAAATAATATTTTTCGAACTAGATAACTTTTACGTTAGAAGCGTTAAGACCTTTTGGGCCGCTTTCTACTTCAAACTGTACCTTGTCGTTTTCACGGATCTCGTCAAGAAGACCTGAAGAGTGAACGAAGATGTCTTTTTCACCTGATTCAGGTGTGATGAAACCAAATCCTTTTGTTTCATTAAAAAATTTTACTGTACCTTTTTGCATGATGTTTATTTATTTATTAATGATGCAAATATATAAAAAATATTTGAAACCAAGCATTTTTTTTATTTTTATCTTAAAAAAAACGCAATTGGTCTATAAGAACTTAAATTCCAGCCCCCTAAAAAGTATAAAAAACAGCTTAATTAATGACCGATTGGTACTTTAATACACTAATTTTACTTCAAAGCAGAGGAAATGACCTTACTAACATCTGCAATTAATGTATTTATTTCCTCCTCCGAGTACTTATTTACAAATATTGGTTCATGTATGATCATTTGAGCTTTCCCCGGAAAAAGGTTTAGGGAATCAGAAGGAAGGATGTCTTTTGTACCATTAAGCGTTATTGGAAGAATAGGTAGCCCCAAATCTAAAGCCAACCTAAAGGCGCCACGCTTGAAAGGGGCAAGTTCCCCTGTTTTACTTCTGGTACCCTCCGGAAAAATCACTACAGAGGTGCCATTCACTAATTTCTGTTTTACTTTATTCATACTTTCAATGGCAACCTGAGTATTGGAACGATCAATAAATATATGCCCTATCATTTCGCAGCATATCCCAAATCCTGGAATTTTACGAAGCTCCTGTTTCATTATCCATTTAATATCTATGCCCAGCCAACCATAAATTAAAAATATATCATAATGGCCCTGATGATTTATAACAATAATATAGGAAGTGTTTTTTTGAATGTTCTCCTTTCCTGAAATTTTTACGGATATTGGTGTCAAATAGGAATTAAGTCTTGCCCAGATAACCCCACAAAAGCCGGCAGCTTTCTGACTATAAAATGAAAGCAATATGGCTATTATACAAAAGAATAAAGTGTTAATGATCAAAAATGGAAAAAAGAATAGCCATTTATAGGGTTGATAGAGGATATGCAATAGTTTTCTCATTTAGTAAAAGTTCTTTTTAAAAAATTTGTAAGTGTTATTCATACGCTTTTTGTCTCCCTGATCCTCTACAAACATCACAAATTATTTATTTGTATTAAACTTTTTAAACAATTACTTTTGAACAAACACTGTTAACATTGAGCATTTGACGTAAAATTATGGGTAAAAAATTACTTGTATTAATTGCATTTCTTGCCTTTTTCAATGCAAGTTCGCAAACTACTTATTTTCCTCCTCTATCAGGTAACACTTGGAATACCGTTTCACCTGCTTCGCTTGGCTGGTGTCAAGATCAATTGGATACATTGATCGACTATCTGGGAAACCGAAATACAAAAGCTTTTATCATTTTAAAGGACGGGAAAATTGCTCTTGAAAAATATTATGGAACATTTACACAGGATAGTGCTTGGTATTGGGCTTCATCCGGTAAAACCCTTACAGCTTTTACCGTTGGCATTGCTCAGCAAGAAGGGCTTCTTTCTATCAATGATACCACGTCCGACTATTTAAATAGCGGCTGGACCGCCTCCCCTGCTCCTAAAGAAGATCAAATAACTATCAGGCATCAACTAACAATGACAAGTGGATTAGATGATGGAGTTCCGGACTATACCTGTACCATAGATACCTGTTTACAATATTTAGCTAATGCCGGTACAAGATGGGCGTATCACAATGGCCCCTATACCTTATTGGATGATGTAATTCAATCAGCAACAGGGCAAACACTAAATTCGTATTTTTCGCAAAAAATTGGAAGTCAAACAGGTATTACGGGATCTTATTTTCCTTCCGGGTATAACAATGTATTTTTCAGCAAGCCAAGGAGTATGGCTCGTTTCGGTCTTCTTGTTCTTAACAAAGGGATTTGGAACGGAAATTCAATTCTTAGTGATACCGCATATTTTAATCAAATGGTTAATACCTCTCAACTTCTTAATCCTTCTTATGGCTATTTATGGTGGCTCAATGGTAAAAGCTCCTTTATGCTTCCTACACTCCAAACTGTTTTCCCCGGCTCTTTGAATCCTTCTGCACCTGATGATATGTATGCTGCTGTAGGAAAAAACGGGCAACTTATTAATATTGTTCCAAGCCAAAATTTAGTTTTTATCCGAATGGGTAATTCACCTGGAACCGGAGGTGCTGTTCCTGTTGCCTTTAACGATACCATCTGGCAAAAACTAAATACCGTTTTTTGTAATGCCTCCTCTGTTTCTGATGTCATTAGTGATAAAAATCTAAAAGTTTATCCCAATCCGGCATTACAAATAGTTACAATAGAAATGCCGAAACAAATTTTTGATCTACAAATTACCGACCTTGCAGGAAGAATCATTTTTGAAAATAAACACATTTGGCAAAAATTAGAAATTGATATACAAAATTTCGAAAAAGGAATTTATTTGGCCCAGGTGGTAACCAATAGTAAAGCCACTTACACTAAAAAAATAGTTGTTTTAAGATAGCTCCTGAATAATGTGAATTAAATCTTAAGTAATTTAGTAAAAACAATTTTAATAATATATATTTGTTAACGAAAACACTTCCATTATTTTTAATACTCAATTATACGAACCGAAAAATTCTAACTATGAAATCAAAAATACTTCTGTCAGTTGCCTTTATTATACTTGGGACCCCCATCTGGGCGCAAAATTCAAATACCCGTCCTTCAAAGAAAAATAAGGCTGAACAGTCGCCAGAAAAAAACGGAAATACCAGCCTTTTTAAAATACTTGGTCATTCAAATGAAATAGATGTTAAAAACGATATCCGTGATGCCATTTTTCTGGAACTCGACTTTGCTGAATTAGCAAGGATTAACAAAGAAAAACCTTCTTCACTAATCTTGGACTTACCCTTGTCGAATAACAGCAATGCAACATTTTATCTCAATACAGCAAAAGTAGTTTCCGACAATTTTTCTATCCTTACAGGAAATAATGAAAAAGTGGACTATACACCCGGATTATATTATCAGGGAACTGTTGCCGGAAACACCCCATCATTGGCTGCCTGGAGTTTATTTGATCATAGCATCATGACCGTATTTTCATGGAACAATCAAAATTATGTTTTAGGACTTTGGAAACATGAATCAAACGTGCTAAACAATATCTACATTTTATATAAAGACAGCGATGTGCTTTACCAAAGAAAATTCGAATGCATGGCTGATAAATTAATAAAGGAAGCGACTGCTAAAGCTACAGGAACAGACAATCCTGAATTATTGTTTACAAATTGCGTTAAAATATATTTTGAGTGTGATTATGAAATGTACACTGATAATGGAAACAGCGTAACAAATGTGGGTAACTTTGTAACCGGTATGTTTAACGTTATTAAAACATTATATACCAATGAAAGTATAGGTGTTGAAATATCTCAGATATATGCCTGGTCTGCCTCAGATCCTTACATACCCTATACAACATCTACCGATCTTTTAGATCATTTTCAAACTTATCGCACCACGTTTACAGGTGATCTTGCTCATTTACTAACAACCAGAAACCTAGGTGCAGGAGGTTTAGCCTATTTGGATGTATTATGTACACCCAGTTATGCCTATGGTATGACCAATATTGACAATGCGTATGACACCTACCCGAACTACTCATGGACAGTAGAAGCTGTTACACATGAGTTGGGGCACAAC
>JAIOQD010000093.1 GCA_021413595.1 Bacteroidota bacterium
GCCATCGGATGTGTGTAAGCTTCCATACTAAAATAATTTGTGTGGAATAAAAAATCAGAAAAGTAAACATTCCACCCACCATACCAATCGCCCCTCTGAATTCAATAGAGCTGCTTACTTTTTTTGCAATCAATGCAGGAATTTGAAAAGGTAAATAATTATTTATTAATCCATAAATATAAATTGGAAAGCCCAAAACAATTATCAGTAATGCTTTAAAACTGCTGCTAACAAAGGATTTACTCTTTTGGTTGCGTACAATATCAGTATCTGTTAAACCTAACATATTTATATTATTTAATTATTCCTGAACTCTTACTCGTATTTTTTCAACACGTTCAGGGTGATATTGAAGGTAATAGTTTACAGTTTCAATAATATTTTTGGTCATAGTAAAATCGGCATCCTTATCTTTTTTACTGATTCCAAGTTCTTTCGAAAGCTTATATTTATATAGGGTTTCGATATTTTTCACTAATTCATCTGTTTTATCATCTTCTATGGCAATTATTAATTTTTCAAGTCGCTTACGAATTTCTTCTGTTAAATTTTCAGCTCCTTGGAATTCATCTCTTGTATAATAGTCTTTAAAATCGGCTACTTTAATAGGTTTGTCAATGTTGATGAATAGATCACGATTGAATTTATGAGGGTTGGCATAGTTCAATCCAATGGTAATAATATGTACTCCAAGCTCAAAATTATTTTGTGCTTCGGCTCCCAAAGCAATTCGTGCCGCCCCTGTTTTTATTTGTCGTAGTTTACGTTCAGTAATACTTGTCCCTTCCGGAAACATTAATAAGGCTCCACCATTTTCTAAATGTTCAAAGCACTTAATAAATACATCTTTGTTTTTATTCATCAATGAAGGGTCATCTTTTTGGCGGTAGATGGGAATCACATTGAATTTTGGTAATAGCCATGCAGCGATCTTATTTTTAAATAATACCCCTTTTCCTAAAAAAAACACTTTTCTATTGAGTATGGTTGCAACCACAATTGGATCCATAAAAGTGCTTGGATGGTTTACCAATACCATCAAAGGGCCCTTGTCGGGGATTAATTCTTTATTGCGGATGGTGATGGAACGGAAAAATACACGTACCGTAATTTGCATTATTATTTTCAGAAAGGTGTAGAGCATTGGTTGAAATTTGATGGAAATATATCAAATTTAATTGTTAATAACCAATAGATTTTGCAGGTGTTTATAAATGTTTGTTTCTTATAGAAACAAAAAATTTCATATTGATTAATTAATTGTATTTTAGCGCCCATAAAAATTTAAAACTAAAGATACAATGCCATACTTATTTACATCCGAATCGGTGTCAGAAGGACATCCAGACAAAATAGCTGATCAGATCTCTGACGCTTTAATTGATAACTTTTTAGCATTTGATCCTCAATCAAAAGTTGCTTGCGAAACATTAGTAACAACAGGACAAGTAATACTTGCAGGTGAAGTTAAATCTAAAGCATATTTAGATGTTCAAACCATTGCACGTGATGTGATCAAAAAAATTGGTTATACCAAAAGTGAATATATGTTTGAAGCAAATTCATGTGGTGTGCTTTCTGCTATTCACGAGCAATCTGCTGATATTAATCAGGGAGTTGATAAAAAGAAAAAAGAAGAGCAAGGTGCAGGTGACCAGGGGATGATGTTTGGTTATGCAACCAACGAAACTGAAGATTATATGCCATTAGCATTAGATCTTGCCCACAAAGTATTAATTGAATTAGCTGTTTTGCGCAGAGAGGACAAACAAATTAAATATTTGCGTCCGGATGCAAAATCACAGGTAACATTAGAGTATGATGATAATAATGTTCCTGTACGTATTGATGCTATTGTAGTTTCAACACAGCACGATGATTTTGATTCAGAAGCAAAAATGTTAGCTAAGATCAAAAGTGATATTATTGCTATTTTAATTCCACGTGTAAAAGCAAAATACAAAAAATTCGCTCATTTGTTTAATGATAAGATCAAATACCATATTAATCCTACCGGTAAATTTGTAATTGGTGGTCCTCATGGTGATACAGGTCTTACAGGTCGTAAAATTATTGTAGATACCTATGGTGGTAAAGGTGCTCATGGTGGTGGTGCTTTCTCCGGTAAAGATCCTTCAAAAGTTGATCGTTCAGCTGCTTATGCTACACGTCATATTGCTAAAAATTTAGTTGCTGCCGGTGTTTGTTCTGAAGTATTGGTTCAGGTATCGTATGCAATCGGAGTTGCAAAACCAATGGGTATTTATGTAAATACGTATGGCACAGCAAAAGTAAAAATGAATGATGGGCAGATTTCAAAATTAGTAGAAAGTGTTTTTGACATGCGTCCATACTTTATCGAACAACGTTTAAAATTACGTAACCCTATTTATAGCGAAACTGCAG
>JAIOQD010000094.1 GCA_021413595.1 Bacteroidota bacterium
CTAACCGTGGAAGTGGTGTTTTAATTTCAGGTGAACAAGGCACATCAATTGCTTATTCAATTGATAAATTACAGGATCGCGGTAAGTTTTTTGTTGAAGCAGGAGATCCTATCTATTGCGGACAAGTGATCGGTGAAAACAACCGTCAGGATGATATTGTGGTAAACATCACAAAAGAAAAGAAACTATCCAACATGCGTGCTTCCGGTACAGATGATAAAATGCGTATCGCTCCCAAAATTACTTTTTCTTTAGAAGAAGCAATGGAGTATATTCAAGGTGATGAGTATGTTGAAATCACTCCAAAATCTATCCGTTTACGTAAAGTATATTTAGATGAAACTGAGCGTAAACGTAACGAGAAAAAGCTTGTTTCGTAGTTAGTATATTTTGTTTTTTAAAAGGCTATCTCAAAATTTGAGATAGCCTTTTTTAATTCGTATAGTGGCTTGTTCAGAACACTGGAATAAAAATTAAAAGTTGTTCAGGAGCCATTATCCCTTATTGTATTTTTAGTTTTTACGCTTGTGTTTTTTTAAAACGAAGTATTGCGCTGGAATCACTTTGTAGGCTTCATTTTTCTGGTGTTGGCAGTTCGCTTTATTTTTAGGAAATAAACGCGATACAAATAACTTAACACAATTTTCACAAAATTTTATGTTTATATTTGTTTAAAATCACGGACAAAAAATGAACTGTATTGTTGTTGACGATAATAAAATGGCACGTACAGCCACCAAGCAATTAATTGCTCAGGTTGATTTTCTAAACCTAGTACAGGAGTGTTCCAGCCCTATCGATGCTTTTAATTATCTGAAAAAAGAAAAGGTCGACCTTGTTTTTTTAGACATTGAAATGCCTGAAATGTCAGGAATAGAATTAATAAAAAACCTGGACGTCCATCCCATTATCATCCTCATCACTGCAAAAAAAGAATACGCTGTTGAAGCCTTCGAATTAAATGTTGCTGATTATGTCATAAAGCCGGTAAATCTTTCCCGCTTTATGATGGCAGTATCTAGGGCAAAAGAACTGTTCGACAGCAAAGACCAAAAGGTGGAGATCAATGAGAAAGAAAAAGGGTATATTTTTGTTCGTACCGATTCTGTGCTGATAAAAATTAAAACAAATGAGATCCTTTATATACAGGCTATGGGCGATTATGTAAACATTTTCACGAATGGTAAGCGCACCACAGTTCACATTACTCTAAAAGGCATTGAAGAAAAATTACCTAAAGATCTTTTTTACAGATTGCACCGTTCTTATCTTATCGCAACCGATCGTATTGATAACGTGGAAGAAAACACTGCATACATTGGTAAACATCCCATTCCTATTGGTGAACAATTTAAAAAGGAATTACTAAAAAGAATCAACCTTATTTAATTTCTTTACCACAGATTACACGAATTATAAGGATTTAATGTGGTTTACCACCTATACCCTTACTTAATTTAAAATAGTCCAATCTTGAACCACATAGAAACATAGATTTATAGGTAATAAAGAAAATAAATTTTTAGCATAGGGGCTATGTTTAAGCGAAGCCTATGTGAAATTCGTATCTTATTTGACTATGAATCTATGTGGTTTAAATATTTTGTTATTCAAAAACTATTGGGCTAATATTTACTAAGTATTGTTATTATTCTCGTTATTATATTTGACCACATATAAAAATCTGTGGCAATCTAACAGCGTATCTGTGGCAACCGATTCCTGCTTGGGCTTTTCATTTCAGCTATTAAATATCAAAAGTCAAACATAAAAATTCCCCTTTCGGCTATTTATTTTCCTTTTTTGACGAATTCAACCAAAAAAAACTCCCCGAATTATTGACCTTTCCATTAACATTTTTGAATTAGAATTAATCTATTAAAAAAAGGAGGTCAAAATGGAAACGCAAGGATTAAATCTTTTTATTGTTGATGACAATAAATCAATGGTAGCTGTACTTAAG
>JAIOQD010000095.1:0-513 GCA_021413595.1 Bacteroidota bacterium
GATATTTACTTCATGCCAGTCGGCCTGCCCAAGAATTATGGCTGACTTAAAAAATATTGAATCCGCTTTAAGTACCGAAGAAATAAAGCAAGTGCAGTTTTTGTTAATAACCATGGACCCTGAACGCGATACGCCCGGAAGGCTAAGCGCTTTCAAAAGAGAGCATCAGTTAAATGACTATTGGACACTCATCTGCTCGGACGAAGATGCGACAACGGAAATAGCGAATGTATTAGGCGTTCGTATAAAAAAACTATCCGGTGGCGGGTTTGATCATTCCAACACCATATTCGTGTTAAACACCAATGGAGTAATAGTGTTCAAAAAGGAAGGGCTGGGAGGGGAGCCAACAGAAACGGTTACAGCAATAAAATCGTTGTGACAATAAGGGGAATTCGATTTCCAGCAACAGCGCATGATTGAATAATATTTCATTACACTCAAAAACAAAAAAGTATGTTGTCAAAATCACAGGCGAAATTGTTTTTTCTGGGAGGTACGATTGTAACGTTT
>JAIOQD010000095.1:542-3539 GCA_021413595.1 Bacteroidota bacterium
TCCTGGACTTCACTGAGCAATGAGGTGCCTAAGCGAACACATGAAGAAAACCTTACACCGCACGTTGTTAGGGGTAAACAAATATGGGAAGCCAACAACTGCATGGGATGCCACACCATCCTGGGCGAAGGCGCATATTATGCCCCTGAATTAACAAAGGTGTATGAAAGGCGTGGGGAGGGGTACATAAAGGCTGCACTGATGTCGAAAACCCCATGGTCGCCACGGGGAAGAAAAATGGTGGCCTACGGCTTTAAAGAAGATGATGCAAATGATGTAGTTGCATTCCTCAAGTGGATTGGAGAAACAGACCTGAATGGGTTTCCACCAAAACCACACCTAAAAAAATAATTCACGCTTCAAAAACATAATCTATGAAATATAAGTCACAGAAGGTAGCGTATTGGTTTTTTGCATTATCAATGCTATTGTTATCGTTGCAGATTGTTTATGGCTTCATAATGGGGTTCGCCCATATGGGATTCGACACGCTGCATAGTGTTATACCGTTCAATACAGCACGGGCAGTGCACACCAACCTGCTGGTGGTTTGGCTGCTGTCAGGTTTTATGGGAGCGGCTTACTACATCATCCCCGAGGAATCGGAAAATGAACTGGTAAGCGTGAAGCTGGCTTACCTCCAACTGATTTCTCTTGCGGTGGTAGGGGTCATAGCAATAGTTGGCTATCACTTTAATTATTGGGAAGGAAGAAAATTTCTTGAAATACCAAGGCCGTTGGATTATTTAGTAGTTGCGAATGTGCTCACGTTCCTCGGTATTATTATACTAACTCTTTATAAAGGTAAAAAGCGAACCACTACTTCATTAGTATTAACGATGGGATTGGTATTCGCAGCTCTACTTTATTTGCCTGGTATGATTTGGTTTGACAACCAAACAATGGATTCATTTTTTCGTTGGTGGGTTGTTCATTTATGGGTAGAAGGTGTATGGGAATTGATTATGGGTGGGATTTTAGCATTCCTATTGATAAAAATTACTGGAGTTGATAGAGAAGTAATTGAAAAATGGTTGTATGTTATTGTTGGGCTTACTTTTATTTCAGGCATACTAGGAACAGGGCATCACTACTATTACATTGGTGTAGGAAAAGTCTGGTTAATTGTTGGTGGGATATTCTCCGCAATGGAACCGCTTGCTTTTTTAGCTATGGCACTGTTTGCAATTTCAATGTACCGAAAAGGGGAGAAAAAACATCCTAATAAAATTGCTTTAAGTTGGACATTAGGCGCAGCCATTGTTTCTTTTGTTGGGGCAGGTTTATTAGGTCTGGCGCATACACTTCCTCAAGTAAACATGTATACACATGGAACATTAGTAACTGCAATGCACGGGCATCTTGCATTTTGGGGAGCATATGGTATGATTGTATTCGCTATCATAAGTTACACCTTACCTAATCTTACAGGGAGAAAATTATTCGATAGTATGACCGGTCAATTAGCATTTTGGTTATCCAATATCGGCATGTTAGGTATGACTGTTGCATTTGGTGTTGCTGGTGTTGCTCAGGTATATCTCGAAAGAAAGGTAGGTTTAGAATTTGGTGATGTGCAAAAAGAAATTCAACCTCACTTTTTTGTTCTTATTTGTTGCGCTACTCTTTTTACAACTGGTATTGCCCTGTACATATATGAATTTATAAAATATGGTAAACCCAATGATGAGGCCTTAATTGAGTCGGGGCAGTTGTAAACATAAAATTTGAACATGAATTTAGTTCAGGTTCAATTAATTTAACTTAATACTAAATTAAATATTACCAGCTAAATTCTAAAACTATGAAAAAAGTTTCAAAAACATTTAAAAGAATAACAACAGTTGTTTTTCTATCAGTTGCAATCACAAGTTGTAAAACCCCTGAGTCAAATGAACATTCTCTTAAAGTTGAAACAATGGCTGGTGAAGAGATTGCTGTTTTAACGGACGCTCCTAACGTTCCACCACCTATCACTCGGAGACATCCTACAAAAGTAATTGTAAATCTAGAAGTTATTGAAAAAGAAATGGAGATGATGGATGGTGTAAAATATAATTTTTGGACATTTGGAGGTAGTGTACCGGGGAAATTTATCCGAGTCAGACAAGGTGACTTTGTAGAGTTTCATTTAAAAAACCATCCAAATAATAAATTACCTCACAATATTGATTTGCATGCTGTATCGGGTCAAGGTGGTGGTGCAGGAGCATCTTTCACAGCTCCAGGCCATGAAACCCAGTTTTCATTTACAGCATTAAATTCAGGTCTGTATATATATCATTGTGCTACAGCACCGGTTGGTATGCACATTGCAAATGGTATGTATGGGATGATTTTAGTAGAGCCTAAAGAGGGATTACCAAAAGTTGATAAAGAATTCTACGTCTGTCAAGGAGACTTTTACACTAAAGGTGCTTATGGCGAATCGGGAACACAACCATTTAATATGGAAAAAGCATTAAAAGAACAACCTGACTATGTTGTATTTAATGGAAAGGTTGGTGCCTTAACCGGAGACAAAGCTCTTAAAGCAAAGGTTGGTGAAACAGTTCGTTTATTTGTAGGAAATGGCGGGCCCAATCTAGTATCCAGTTTCCATGTTATTGGCGAAATTTTCGATAACGTATATCCTGAGGGTGGCTTGACAATTAATCACAACGTTCAAACAACTTTAGTACCTGCAGGCGGTTCTGCCATTACTGAATTCAAATGTGATGTTCCCGCAACCTTAATATTAGTTGACCATTCCATTTTCAGAACATTTAATAAAGGTTCTTTAGGTATGCTTAAAGTAGAGGGAGAAGAAAATAAAGAATATTATTCCGGATTACAAGATGATAGAATATATCAAGGAGAAGGTGGCGCGGTTCAAACTATGCCAGAATTAGCCGCAACACCAATGAAAAAATTAAATAAAGAAGAAAAAATAGCTGCAGGTAAAAATGTTTACGATGGAACCTGTTCAGCATGTCATCAAGGTGACGGAAAGGGTAT
>JAIOQD010000096.1 GCA_021413595.1 Bacteroidota bacterium
CTCATGATCGTTCATGTAATCATTATCTGCGTAATAAAGCCAGTATTCATATACATCATAATCCGCACATTTTGAAAAATGAAAATAAACAACGGGGCGCTGGTCATTTGGTCCTCTTTTTATAAGACCTGTTCGGCCTGTTCCATAAATACTATCACCAATACCATATTTTACACTGTTTTCACAGGCATCTTCAGCGTCAAGTATGCCATTCTCATTTCCGTCCTGAATGGTATTAAAGCTAAATGCAATAGGGAACATTTGTTCTTGTTTTGTTGAAAAGTAATCAATGTATCTATTGTCAAATTGTAAAGTTGCTATGAATTTATACGGATCAATAGTTTGAGCGAAAGCGCTAACGTTGAAAAAGAAAAAAAGTAAGACCGAATTAAAAAATGGCATAAATTGTTTTTTTTAATAAACCTATAATTCAAAAATAGTCGAAATACTTTAGATGAGGTGTTCAATTAAGTAGTTCACAAAAAATATTTTTACTCAAAAGAATTTTTGGATATCTTTGCTCATATACCTGAAAAAATCAACAATGAGTACAAAAAATAGTTTGCCGGATTTTAGAAACACACCAATAATAGATCAGGTGGGAGTGGAAGAACGTGTTGCACGATTTACAACAAGGAGTATTAAAAAATCTTCTAAAATGCAAGGTCTTAAAATGATCTTGAATATGATCGACCTTACTACACTTGAAGGGAAAGATACAGAAGGCAAAGTAAAACAAATGTGTTTTAAAGCAGCGCATTTGCATGATATTATTCCGGGTTTACCAACTGTAGCAGCGGTATGCGTTTACCCTACAATGGTTAAAACTGCAAAAGATGCATTAAAAGGGACCGGGGTGAAAGTAGCTTCCGTTTCTACAGCCTTTCCAAGTGGGCAATCTACACGCGAAGTAAAAATTGCAGACACTAAGTTTGCAGTGGAGAATGGTGCTGATGAAATTGATATGGTGATATCACGTGGGGAGTTTTTAAAAGGAAATTACGAATACGTTTTCGATGAGATTGTTGCTATTAAAGCCGCTTGTGGATCAGCCCGATTAAAAGTGATTTTTGAAACAGGTGAACTTTCTACATTGGATAATGTGCGCAAAGCAAGTGATATAGCCATGTATGCCGGTGCCGATTTTATTAAAACATCAACAGGGAAAATTTCGCCCGCAGCTACCATGCCTGTTACATTGGTGATGTTAGAAGCCATCCGTGATTATTATTATAAAACCGGAAGAATGGTAGGAATGAAGCCTGCCGGGGGCATTTCCACATCAAAAGCTGCTATACATTATTTGGTGATGGTAAAAGAAACATTAGGTGGAGCCTGGTTAAGCAATGAATGGTTCCGATTTGGGGCAAGTAGTTTGGCAAATGATGTATTGATGCAGATCGCAAAAGAAACGTCAGGAGTGTATCAGAGTTTGGATTATTTTTCGAAAGATTAATACCCCTGACAGGGTTTCAAACCCTGTTAGGCGTAATAATACAGTTGGTCTTAACAAAATATTTTGAAATTAGTTTAAAACGTGATTGATTGGTTAATTTTTTATCCCAATAAAAGTTTATACAAATACCCCTAACAGGGTTTGAAACCCTGTCAGAGGGGTAAGCGTGAAAAAAAAATGGCAGCTAATCAGGATCCATTACAACCCGAAAAATTTTACCACATCTATAATCATGGAATTGGCAGCGATGCCATTTTTTTTAATGATGACAACTATATTTATTTTCTAAAAAAATTTACAGAATTTGTTTCACCTGTCGCAAACACTTATGCTTATTGTTTAATGCCGAATCATTTTCATTTTCTTGTGCAAATTAAATCGGAAAAAGAAGTTTTTGAGTTTTTAAAATCGAACGAAAAATTACCTGATGAAAATATCACTTTAACTGCGTTTAAAGCTCTTTCAGAAGGTATTACAGAGGTTGATTTTTTTAGCCTTCATATTAGTAAACAGTTTTCTAATTTTTTTAATGGTTATTCGCAAGCTTTAAATAAACAAAAAAGCAGGAGAGGGAGCTTATTTCTTCGTTCGTGTAATAGAAAAGAAATCTGTTTGAGGGTATTGATAATTTTAAATTTAGCCATCAGCAGATAAATCAAAATTTATTAGAAAAAGTAGAATCGGAAATTATAGGAGCCTTATAAATGTCGCCCTGTCAGGGTAAAAGAAACAAAAAAAATAAAAAATGAGCAAAAAACAAGAAAACAAAATTGGATTGGATTTCAAAACAGATTGGGCTTATGCTCCCGCTCCTGAAGATACCAAGCATATTACGCTGCAAAAACAATATGATCTTTTTATTGATGGAAAATTTGTTAAGCCCAACAGTAAAAAATATTTCGATACCATTAATCCTGCTACAGAACAAAAGATTGCAGAAGTAGCTGAAGCTGATGAAAAAGATGTGGATAAAGCGGTGAAAGCTGCACGTAAGGCATTTGAAAAGTGGAGTAAAATTTCAGCAAAAGAACGTGGTAAATATATTTATCGTATTGCACGATTAATGCAAGAGCGGGCACGTGAATTTGCTGTGATTGAAACAATGAATGGTGGCAAGTGTATTCGTGAAAGTCGCGATATAGATGTGCCTTTGGCAGCGAATCATTTTTTTTACAATGCAGGATGGGCTGATAAATTAGAATATGCTTTCCCAAATAGAATCCCACAACCTTTGGGTGTTGCAGGACAAATCATTCCCTGGAATTTTCCATTGCTTATGGCTGCTTGGAAAATTGCTCCAGCCTTAGCTGCCGGTAACACTGTTGTATTAAAACCTGCGGAAACAACTTCACTCACTGCATTAAAATTGGCGGAATTGATACGTGATAGTGGTTTACCTGATGGTGTTGTAAATATCATTACCGGTGCAGGTAAAACCGGTGCCGCCATGGTGAATCATCCCGATATCAATAAAATTGCTTTTACCGGCTCTACAGATGTTGGAAAAATGATTCAGAAATCAATTGCAGGAACTGATAAAAAATTAACACTTGAATTAGGCGGGAAAGCAGCTAATATTATTTTTGAAGATGCCCCGATCGACCAAGCTGTGGAAGGAGTTATTAATGGAATTTTCTTTAATCAAGGACATGTTTGTTGTGCAGGTTCTCGTTTGTTTGTGCAGGAAAGTATTGCGGATATTGTTATCCGTAAATTAAAGGACAGAATGGAATCATTAATTGTTGGTGATCCAATGGATAAAAATACAGATATCGGAGCCATTAATTCAAAGGAGCAATTATTAAAAATTCAAGAGTATATTAAAATAGGGAAAAATGAAGGAGCTGATTTTTACCAGTCTTCATGCACTATTCCAAGCAAGGGGTATTTCTGCCGTCCTACTTTATTTTTAAATGCTTCACAATCGCACCGAATCGTACAAGAAGAAATTTTTGGACCTGTTTTAACGATCCAAACATTCCGCACCATCGAAGAAGTAATTGAAAAAGCGAATAATATCGCTTATGGTCTTTCAGCAGGCATCTGGACTGATAAAGGTTCTAAAATATTTAACATTTCAAGTAAAATGCGTGCAGGTGTAGTGTGGGCAAATACCTATAATAAATTTGATCCGGCTTCCCCTTTCGGTGGATATAAGGAAAGTGGTTTTGGCCGTGAAGGTGGCTTGCATGGCTTAATGCCGTATTTAAAATTTTAATGAAAAATATACGTAAACCCCTATCAAGGTTTAAAGCCCTATTAGGGTAAATAAATAAACTAAACAAAAAAATGGCAACAAGATTGGAAATTCAAAAAACATATAAAATATATATAGGAGGTCAATTCCCGAGAACAGAATCAGGGAGATTTTATCCTTTAAAAAATAAAAAGGGCGATATCATGGCTAATATTTGTCAATCATCCCGCAAAGATTTCCGCAATGCTGTAGTGGCTGCACGTGGTGCATTTGGTGGGTGGAGCGCACGTGCCGGATTTAACCGCAGTCAGATCTTATATCGTATTGCTGAAATGCTTGAAGGTCGTAAAGAGCAATTTATTTCAGAGCTTATACTGCAAGGATTAACGGACAAGGCAGCTAATGATGAGGTGTCACTTTCTGTGGATCGTTTAGTGTATTATGCCGGATGGTGTGATAAATATCAAGCCGTATTCAGTTCTGTGAATCCTGTAGCATCATCGCATTTTAATTTTTCGGTTCCTGAACCAACTGGTGTTGTTGCAATTATAGCACCAGAAGAAAGCTCTTTGCTAGGATTGGTAACTGTTATTGCTCCAGTTATTGCAGGGGGGAATTCATGTATTGTTCTTGCATCTGAAAGCAAACCTTTATGTGCCGTAACTTTTGCGGAAGTATTGAATTCTTCTGACTTACCGGGCGGTGTAGTTAACATTCTTACAGGGAGCAGCGAAGAATTGCATTCTCATTTTTCTTCACACATGGATGTGAATGCATTGAGCTATTACCGCAAAAATAAAAATGAAATAAAAACGATCAAAGAAAACGCTTCATTGAATGTGAAACGAATTTTTATTTACGATAAACTTGTTCTCGCCTCTGATAAAGCTCAAAGTCCATATTTAATTTTTGATAATCAGGAGATAAAAACAACTTGGCATCCTATTGAAAACATTGGTTCTGCGAAAGCTGGATACTAAATAATTATTTGGTGATTGCTTTTTTTGCAAGCATTAAATTTGATTTATTTGTTATGGTTTGATAGCCAATTCTGAAAACAAGTGGTTTTATTTTGGCGGTATCCGCATAATTTTTTTTCAGTTCTTCCTGATAAAAATTTTTGAATAGATGAATTGGTTCTTTGTAAGCACCATAAAATGTTAGCTCAAACCATTTCTTTTGTTCAATTGCATTGGGATCCTTATTAGCAAAGTATTTTAAAGGAATACCTGAATCATCCTGAAGAACAATGCTACTGTGATTTAAAATTGATTTCCGGATCATTGAAAAATCTTTTTGATGCATCAGATAAGAAGCCGATTTAATAAAAGTAATTAATCCTCCAAAATTATTTAAGAAATTTTCAAAATGCGGTTTTTTTATCAATGAATTATCTGATAGATCAATTGAAAAATAATAAAGTGTCTTCTGTACATTTTCATTTTCACCATCATTTAGGAGATTAGCTGAATCTACAGCCTGTTTGCTGTCTTTTTCGAATGTGATTTTAACACCATTCATTTGGCCGAACTGATGATTTGCAATTTTTCCGAAACTGCTTTCAACAACTTTTCCGCTATCGTTTATTTGCACCGGTTCCATAGTGATAATTTTATTTCCGGTACGGGCTAAAAAGATCATCAATATTGGTAAAGTCCCTTTTAGTTCCTGGATTCGAAAATCTACTTTCATATACTTGGTTTTGAAGAAAGAAGCAGTGAGTATATCATCCTGTGCTGTGCGAAGAGCAAGAAAATAATTTTCCCAGAAGTCGTCAGGGATTTTTCTAATATCCGGAACCTTTCCTACGGGCTCCAAGCCAATCATTACGTATTGATCGGCAGAGGGAAAAAGCGTAGTTGCATACAAAAAATCGGCTCCGCTGAAAGGATAAAATATGGTTGGTGATTGCGACTCAGTGTTTGAATTGTTTCGTTGAGAAACAATAGCTGAATTATTAAATACCAATTCCTGCTCAGACCATGATTTTATTTTTTGCAACTGACCGTTTTCTATATGTTTCCAGGTATTATTATACCATGCAGTATATTGTTTCCAATCCTGATTTTTTTCGAACTTTGAAAAATCGCTTCCTTCTTTACTTTTTAAGCCTGCTATGAAGCGTGCATTGTCATTGTAAATTCTTACAAATTCTTTTTTTAAGAGTGTTTTTTTGAGGGACGTTTTTTTTGATAAAAAAGTTTTTAATGTGTCTTTTTTTATTTCCTTATCCGCTTCTTGTTTTTGAGCTTGTTGGTCACAACCCATCAATAGGGCAGATAGAAAGACCATTCGGAGGCAGTAGATGAACTTGTTTTTAAAACTATCAATTAATAGATGAGTAATCATTAATGATGAACTGTGGTTTGATTTGAATTTATTATTTGCAAACGGATAGTAGAACTCTATTATTTTTTTTCAAAAGGAATTTCAAAAAAGCTTACTTTTCGTAAAAATGCATTTCTTTTATATAGTGCCAAACGGCTTCAGGCATAAAATAGCGCATATCTTTTTTTTCTTTTATAGCTTGTCTGATAGCTGTGGATGATATTTCCATTAAGGGAGCATTCACAAATTTTATTTGAGGGTGATCTTTTAGTTTCCCGCCATCACTCACTGGTCGGGGATAAATATACAGTTGATGGTGCTTTAAAATTTCCTCATAATTTTTCCATTTATGAAAACTTTCCAGATTATCGGCTCCCATTATCAGCACAAATTCGTGTTGAGGATATTTTTCTTGCAGGTAAGTTAAAGTAACAATAGTATAGGATGGCTGCGGAAGGTTAAACTCAATATTGCTTGCTTTTAATTTTGTGTTATCTCCAATGGCAATATCCACCATTTGAAAACGCTGCTTTTCATCAAGGAGTGTGCTTTTGTTTTTTAGTGGATTATGAGGTGAAACAACAAACCAAATACGCTCTAAATCGGTATATTCAAGCATATAATTAGCAAGAACCAAATGCCCGGCATGGATTGGGTTGAACGAACCGAAAAACAAACCTATTTTCATACTACTAAGAATTAAAGTGTACTAATATCGAATTATAACGAATTTATGAAACTGTAATTATCGTTTTTTTTCTTTTCGTAAATTCGTAAAGATCTGTTTATCCCAACTATTTGATCCACATAAAAAGATTTGGGTTGTTTTCATATTGCTCCATATCCTTGGCATTTAAAATCACTAAAAAATCAATTAAAGGAAGCAGTCCGAAACAGCCGCCAAACGTGGCAATGTATATGATCGGAATCCATGGTTTAGTGCCCAGCATAACACGGTGAGCCCCTACAAAGCCAAAAGGGAAGGGGAAGGCGAAAAATGCACAAACCCGTTTCTTCTGTTTTAGGTCATTTGAGGGAAATACAGATAAAGGAGCAACATCTTTTAGGTTCAATTGAAGCACTAAAGTATCTGTGGTGATTGAAGTTAAAACAGAATCTCTAAACTGAAATTTTTGTTCACATATTGCAACACTGTCCTCTTCAAAAAAGGCGTTTGCTGAAGCTGTTGAAAAAGCAACAAACAATAATATTAAAAGGAGTATGGAACCTCTTGATTTGTACATATTAGATCCTGATTACACTGATTTTTTTTAATGATTGCACCGATAACTTTGTACTATTTCAATTTCATCGGTGCAATCATAGTTTTTGCTTTTTCTAAAATCGGTGTAATCGTATTCTAAAGCTTATTTTGCCTCTTTTAACAATTTGGCCATTTCGTTTTTATATAATTTCGTAACTTCTGTCCAGTTAATTACATTCCAAAAAGCAGCGATGTAATCAGGACGTCTGTTCTGATAATATAAATAATACGCATGTTCCCAAACATCGATTCCTAATACCGGTGTTCCTTTTACTTCAGCAACGTCCATTAACGGATTATCCTGATTTGGTGTTGAACTGATAGCTAACTTTCCGTCTTTTACAATTAACCATGCCCAGCCTGATCCAAAACGGGTAGTACCGGCAGCAGCAAATAATTTTTTAAATTCCTCGAAAGAGCCAAAAGCTGTATCAATAGCTGTAGCTAAGTCACCAGAAGGTTGACCACCGGCATTTGGTGCCATTAGGGTCCAAAATAATGAATGATTATAATGCCCACCACCATTATTACGAACAGCAACCGGATACTTCGAAATGTTTTTACAAATCTCTTCAATGCTTAATTTTTCAGCATCAGTGCCTGCAATTGCATTGTTTAAATTTGTTACATAAGCCTGATGATGCTTGCTGTGGTGTATTTCCATTGTGCGGGCATCGATATGAGGTTCTAATGCATTATATGCATAGGTTAATTTTGGTAATTCAAAAGCCATGTTTTACAGAGTTTTAAGGTTAAAATTTTTTGTTTTAATTGCCCATCAAAGGTACAACATTTTGGTTTCTTGACTGAAAAAACAACTTGATAAAGATCACCGACAGTAAATTAAAAAAATCTCAACATTTACCCTAGAGGTATTTTGTTTGTAAGTTTAGAATAAAAAACGTTGCTATTTCAATTAAATCAGCAGTTTTGGTGGTATTTAGGAAGCGCTGTTTTTGCCTTTTTGTTGTGTAAATAGCTGTTTTTTTATGGA
>JAIOQD010000075.1 GCA_021413595.1 Bacteroidota bacterium
AAGAAGTTCTTACTATTGTTGGTAGAGATGTTAATGAAAATGGAGAAGCGATTACCGAAAAAATGTTAGATGATCGTAATAGACGATTTAATTCACAGGCTACTGAACGCAGTCAATTGTTCAATGAAAATCCAAGTTTTAAATATTTATTAAAACTCGAAGCCAAATCAAGGAGTGTAAGAAAAAACAGCAAAGATGCAGCCGTGCTTCCGATTGCAATGTTGCCTTATGACTTAGATGATGATGATTATCTTTCTGCTGATGAATTAGTAAAAGCAATTGATGCGTTTTTCGAAGGAGATTCAGAAGTTGAAAATTTAAATGCCGTGATTGATTATTTCTTTGAACAATAAAAATAAATGAATTTAATTAATAGTTATAATTTAAGATTCATTATTCAACACTTCTTATCTTTAATATTGTGAATTTTATTTTAATGCAATAACAATTGTTCACAATACCAAATTCTAAAAACTTATAATTCATTATACCTTAAAGCACTTGATTTTAATAGCCTCTGTGGTTATTCAAATGTCAGGTGTTTTTTTTTTCTCCTCTCCAACAAATGGTTATTAACAAAACCCTGTTTACAATTACAAAACCAACACCTTAAAAATAGAAATCAAATAGAATAGTTTTGCTCAAGATTATTTAATTGCGCTATAAATATTTTTTTTTCAAAAAAAGTAGCTCCTATTAATTTCAAAAAAATGATAAAAAAAAATTCACTTACTATAGTTTTATTATTGACCATAGTAGGAATTATTAATTCACAAAACGGAAAAAGCAAAAAAGCGAAGCAGTTGCCGTCAATAGCAATTGGAGCAGGTGTGCTTTCATTTGATGGAGATCTTGGAAATGGAGTTAATTTGTCTTCGTTAAGCAGGATAAGAGGTGGGTATAATTTAACTATTGAACAGCGTATTGGTAAAGTAATTGGAGTTTCATTTAATGGCATTTACGGAAAAATAGCGGATAGCGAAAGCAGCATAAAACGCAACATAAATTTCGAGTCAAAAATAATTCAGGCCGATTTAAATCTAGTTCTTCATCTTGATAATGATTTTATATTTAAACGTTCCAGCGTTTTCGCTCCTTATTTATTTGTTGGTTTCGGATATTTGAAATTTGATTCGTATAGTGATTTAACGGATAAGAATGGAATTAAATATAATTATTGGACGGACGGGACTATCCGCGACTTAAAGGATAGCACCATTGGTGGAAAGGTAATTCAACGTGATTATACTTACGAAACAAAATTAAATGATAGTGCTAAATACGCCAATAACTCATTTGCAATACCGATAGGTCTTGGAGTAAACCTCAAAATTGTTGATAATCTTTATATAAATCTAGGCGCTACTTATTACATGACGATGTCGGATTGGATCGACAATTTTAAAAGTGGGAAGAACGATAGCTACATTTTTGCTAACGTAGCTGTTCAGTACAATTTTGGTAAACCGTATGATGATAGTAATCCTATTTATGAAACCGTAGATTTTTCATCACTTGATAATTTAGATTCGGATGAAGATGGAGTAAAGGATGGAAGCGATGTATGCCCCGGAACTCCCAAAGGCACTAAAATAACCCCGAATGGGTGCCCCGAAGATAGCGATGAGGACGGTGTTGCTGATTACATCGATAAAGAACCGCTTACTAAAAAAGGTGCATTTGTTGATGAAACCGGTGTGACAATAACAGAAAAAATGATCGCTGAGCGTCAAACAGTATATAGTGCACTAGCTACCGAACGTAGTAACTTATTTAATGAAAACCCTAGCTTAAAATATTTAAAAGAGGTTGAAGCTAAATCAAAAGGAGCACGAAAAAATACAGGAGCCAACGCTATTCCTTTTGCATTAAAAACGGCAGACGCAAATAATGACAATTTTATCTCTACAGATGAAATTTCAAAAGCC
>JAIOQD010000047.1 GCA_021413595.1 Bacteroidota bacterium
ACAACAGAATCATGCTGACGTTGTTGTATTGCAAGCTCCTGTTGAGTCGGCTTGGTCAGGAACATCCAGCCAATTAAAATTGCACCAATTACTAAGAGACCTATTATCGAATTTTTATCCATTTTATTTATTATAATACCTTTAAATGCGGGCGCAAAGATAATAATAATTAGTTATGAGAATTGAGATATAAGAATTGGGCTAGGAGAACTGAATTTTAAGATTTTAGTGAGAATATTTATGGAATTCTCGTTTCTATGTCGCTTTCAGCGTATCTTCGGTATCAGGATCTATAAACAGTGGGAATGATTAAAACGAAAAAAGCTGATATAAGAAACAATTTGTTTCTTATATCAGCTTTTTTTATAATTTCAATAACTACTTTGAAACAATAAATTTACCTTTTCCAACTGGTTTTCCTGTCAGAGCGGTAATTTGGTAAAAATAAATCCCGTTTTCGTAATTAGAAGTATTGATACTTGTATTGTTTTTCTTTAGTCTGGTTCTTTCTATCAATTTTCCATTTACATCAAAAATTACAAGATAAGATTCTGTTGAAAGTCCTGTAATATTGATTTTATCAGATGCCGGATTTGGATAAACATTCAGTTCGTTTTTTGTCATTGATTGTTCTTTCACACCAACCAGCGTAGATAAAAGATAACCAGCATTCGTAACAACATTGTTCCCATCGGTAATGACTTCAGCAACAGGGAATTTTTCTACGTTGGACCACCATCTGTAGCTATTGGTAGTGTCCTTCCTTGGGTTGGGATCTCCGGGAGCTGATGGATTAAGCATCCACGGTTGTCCTGTTGGTAATAAAAAAATTGAATCAGTGGTAATTTCGATGTATTTCTGACGTAGAGTGCTTAGGTTAGAGTTTACAGGCGTAGTAAGCGTTCCCCAAGCATCAATAGAACTGGTATAATTAATTGAAGCTTTTACTTTCATAGAGTCAAATCCCGGCTGACCTAAATAAAATTTTAATTCATACTTGCTTGTGCCAGAATAATTTGTCATATAATTTGAAGGAAAAGATAAAAACTTTTGAGCTGGAGTAAATTGTACTGCCATAGGTCCAAATCCAAAATCACCATAAAACCCAAGAATATCAATTTGGCTTGAGGCGTTTTTCATAAAGCTTGTCATGTCACCAGCGCCTACACCTAAAGTAGCTGTTGGGAAAAAGGAAGACCCTGCAACAGATGATGGAGTTGAGAAAGCTGTAGTGTCAGTACTTTGATTTGCCCAAGAGGCAAAATTCCAGCTTTGATTTGTGCCGGCACTTCCGTAAGACGTAATAGTGGTGTCATTGGCCATAACGAATGTTTTACCAGCAACCGGCATATCACCGGTATTTATTTGAATTTGCGCATTAACCGATAATGCAGAAATTACCAAAGAAGAAAGAAGTAAGTTTTTTTTCATGTAGAATTGGTTTTTAAGTAGATGAAAATTATTATAACGAAGTTAAATATTTTTTTTCAGTATTTAAAATGATATTAATCATGTTTTTTATGAGAAAAATTGTGTAATATCTTAGAGCCTCTCGAGAAGTGCGTTGGCTTTTATAGGAAATACTGTTATTTTTTTTAAAAATTTAAACAGGCTATTAGTGCCAACGGAATGTCTTCTATAAGCTCAGCCTGACCAAGTGTGAGGTCTTATTTAGTGATTTTTATTTCGTTTTTTATTTCAAATTGATAAACCTTAATTAAACCAGTTTGTTGTTAAGCAAATACTCCGCGATCTGCACTGCATTGGTAGCTGCACCTTTGCGAAGATTATCAGCAACGATCCACATGTTTAAGGTTTTTTCCTGTGTTTCGTCTCTGCGTAAACGTCCAACAAATACATCATCTTTATCGTGGGCATCCATTGGCATTGGGTATTTTAAGTTTTTTACATCATCTACTAAAACTACACCTGCTGCATTTTTCAGCAATTCGCGTACTTCATTCAAATCAAATTCATTTTCAAATTCTACATTCAAACTTTCGCTGTGTCCACCCATAACAGGTATTCGCACCGTAGTTGCAGTAACGCGAATGGTATCACCCATAATTTTTTTTGTTTCATTCACCATTTTCATCTCTTCTTTGGTGTATCCGTTTTCGGTAAAAACATCAATTTGTGGAATCGCATTTAAGTCGATAGGGTAGGCATAAGCCATTTCCCCTTTTATACCTTTACGTTCATTCATTAACTGGTCAACAGCTTTAACTCCAGTGCCTGTAACGGATTGGTAGGTAGAAACAACTATTCTTTTAATGTTATATTTTTTGTGCAAAGGGTTTAAGGCCACTACCATTTGTATCGTTGAACAATTGGGGTTAGCAATAATTTTATCATGGCGGCTTAATTCATTTGCATTTATCTCAGGAACAGTAAGCTTTTTTGAAGGATCCATTCTCCATGCCGAAGAGTTATCAATGACTGTAATTCCAGCCGCGGCAAATTTTGGTGCCCATTCGAGAGAGGTGCTTCCCCCTGCAGAAAATAGAGCCACAGCGGGTTTCATATCTATAGCGGTTTGCATTCCAACCACTTTATATTTAGTTCCATTAAAGGAAATTTCTTTGCCAACAGACTTTTCAGAGGCAACAGGAATTAATTCTGTTACCGGAAAGTTGCGTTCTTTTAAAATCTGGATCATCTTTGTACCTACTAAACCTGTTGCACCAACTACTGCTATTTTCATTTGTTAAATTTCTTGATTTGTTAACGATTAATAATTGCGTAAATATAAGTACTCAGCAGCTAAATTTTGACAAGGATTTAATTATTCCTACTGTATTTTTTAGAAAAGCTGTGTGATTAGTGAAAAAACAAAAGAGAAGCAGCTGTGTGGTCACTGCTTTTTATCTCCATATTTCTTTTTAATCCAATTATCTTATTAATTTAGCATCCTTATTATATTGTTAGCTGAGGATTTTTCCATAATTTACACTAGATAATTGAAACAAGATGCGCATCCTATTTTTATCTTTTCTTTTCATTACTTCTTTTGTTACAGCACAAGTAACAGACAATTTTACAGATGGAGACTTTACTTCCAGCCCTGTGTGGAGTGGTGATGCAGCTGAATTTATTGTAAATACATCACAACAATTGCAATTAAATAATACAATTGCCGGTGCAAGTTATCTTTCCACAGCAAGTCCCACCTCCTCATTAAATAATATTGAATGGCGTTTTTATATTAAACAAACCTTTGCCCCATCGTCCAGTAATTACGGAAGAGTTTATCTGGCATCAGATCAGGCTAATTTAGAGGGTTCGTTGAATGGTTATTATTTGCAATTTGGTGAAGCTTTAAGTAATGATGCAGTAGAATTATTCCGGCAAACGGGTTTAACAAGCACCTCTGTTGCGCGTTGTACAAATGGACAAATTGCAGCATCATTTGCGATAGGTGTAAAAGTAACACGTAATGCCTCAGGTGTCTGGAGTTTATTTTATAATGGCACCATTGTAGTTGATTTAACTCCTCCAACTATTGTTTCATCAGCAGTTATCTCCAGCACACAGTTGGATGTTTTATTCAATGAAAATGTGCAATTAGCTACTGCGCAAACGCTCACTAATTATAGCGCTAACAATGGTTTAGGAAACCCTACTGTGGCATTAAGAGATGCCGTTAATTTGAGTTTGGTTCATTTAACTTTTGCAACAACTTTTACAAGCGGACTTGCCAATACACTCACTGTAACTAATGTACAAGATTTTAGTGCAAATGCAATTACAACTGCAAATACCAATTTCACCTATTTTATATCTTCATTACCATTATTCAAAGATATCATCATCACTGAAATTTTTGCAGACCCCTCGCCTCAAGTAGGTTTGCCGGCAGTAGAGTTCATCGAAATTTATAACCGAAGTACTGCTACTATTAATTTAAATGGATGGAAATTTACGGATGGCTCATCCACTGCAACATTGAGCACATACAACCTTTCATCAAATCAATATTTAATTATTTGCAGCACTTTAGATACAGCACTATTCACACCCTTTGGAAATAGGATGGGACTGAGCAGTTTTCCCTCTTTGAACAATGCTGGCGATAAAATTTATTTAAAAGACAATACTCTTGCATTTATTGATTCTGTTGGGTATTCCGACACATGGTATCAGGATGCAACAAAAAAGGCGGGTGGCTGGTCGTTGGAGTTGATCAATCCAAATTCAGGAGTAAATTGTTTGGAATCCACTAATTGGATCGCATCAAATAATATAAGTGGTGGAACGCCCGGAACACAAAACAGTGTCTATTCATTAGCTCTTGATATTACAGCACCAACGATCTCAAGTGTTACTGTTGTAGATTCATTACATATTAATGTTTGTTTTAGCGAAGCCTTAGATGCCTCACAAATTTCTGTTCTTACAAATTATAGTATTAACAACGGAGTTGGAACACCAATAACTGATACGGCAAACAGTACATTAACATGTGCCGCTTTAACGTTGGGTACTCCTCTGGTTTCATCAACAACATATACGCTTACATTAACCAATATGGCGGACTGTTCGGGCAATGCCTTAAGTCTGGTATTAACATCAACAGCCTCCTTGCCTGATTTCGGCTCTGCTATTGCTGCAGTGGGGTTCTCAAGTTTTTCATTAACAAATTCTGAGCAAACAATAACATTAAAAAATCCTCAAGGTGCTGTTATATCAAGTGTTTCATACAACGACCAGTGGTATCATGATGCAATTAAAAAAAATGGAGGCTGGAGTTTAGAGCAAATAGATCCTAATAATCCCTGTGCAGGAATTGACAACTGGAGAGCCTCATTCAATACGTTGGGTGGAACTCCGGGTACCTTAAATTCAACCAATGGGAATAACCCTGATAATTCGCCTCCGGAAGTATTGAGGGTAGCCGTTGTTGCAGCAGATACAATTCAAATCTATTTTAATGAATCTTTGGATAGCACCACAATGTTGAATTTGGCGATCTATTCAATTGATAATGGCTTGGGTTCGCCAATTCAGTTAAGTCCTATTGCACCTGATTTTAAAAGTGTACGGTTAACATTATCAAGTGCTTTGCAAATTGGAATAATATACACAATCACAATAAACAATGCAATCACTGATTGTGCCGGGAATGCTGTTGGATTGGAAAACACAGCCCGCTTTGCTTTACCTGAACCTGCATTGCCAAACGATATTGTGATCAATGAACTATTGGTAGATCCCAAAACGGATGGGGTTGATTTTGTAGAAATTTATAATCGTTCAAATAAAGTGATCGATTTAAACACAATGACCATTTCTCAGTACGACACTGTCAATAATGTACTTACAAGTATTTCTGCTATTTCAACAGAAAGTTATTTGATTTTTCCACAAGAATATTTGGTGTTGAGTGAAGATGGCTCAATCGTGAAAAGCCAATATAACACAACTAATCCAAAAGGGTTTTTGGATGTAAGTAACTTGCCTACAATGAGCATTGCCGGTGGAACGGTTTGTTTAGCAACTAATTCAGCCATCATAGACTTATTGAAATATTACGACTTTATGCAGTTTCCTTTACTAAGTATTACTAAAGGAGTGTCGTTGGAGCGCTTAGATTTTAACAGGCCTACGCAAGACCTCACCAATTGGCATTCGGCAGCTCAGGATATTGGTTTTGCAACCCCTGCCTACAAAAATTCACAATTTAACGATGCCGGAGAAACGGATGATGCCATAGAAATAACGCCTGAAGTGTTTTCTCCGGATGAAGATGGATTTAATGATATTGTAAATATTAATTATCATTTTGATACGCCCGGATTTGTTGGGAATATTACTATTTATGATAGCAAGGGACGAATAGTAAGATATTTGGTGCGTAGCGAATTATTGGGTTTGAAAGGAACATACAGTTGGGATGGCATTACCGGAGATCGTGAAAAAGCACGTATCGGAATTTACATCATCTTTTTTGAAGTGTTTGATCTATCAGGCAATGTAAAGCAGTATAAGAAAACGTGTGTGGTTGCTGGGAAAATCTAAGAGGTTGTTTAAATTTAGTTTCGAAATTATTCTATTGCAATGTCCCCTGACAGGGTTTCAAACCCTGTTAGGGGGGCATTGCAGGTTTCCGCCTTGTGTTTAAAATACCTCTAACAGGGTTTGAAACCCTGTCAGAGTGTGCCTATGTATAAATAACGGATGAATTTTAAACAACATCTAAGCTCTGCACAAGTAATTATTGTCTTAGAGCCAATAGCTGTTTAATTAAAAAGTAATATTTATTCCTGGTAATAAACCCTTTTAACTCTCCTTGAAACATTAGTTAATATTTCATAAGGAATTGTACCTACATCCTTAGCAACCTCTGTGATTGGGTAGGCTTCACCAAAAACAATCACTTCATCATTTTCATTAGCATTGATATCCGTTATGTCAATCATACACATATCCATGCACACATTGCCTATAATAGGAGCATACCGGCCATTTACTATCATTTTTCCTTTACCACCGCTTAGTTTACGGCTCAACCCATCAGCATAACCAATTGGTACGGTTGCAATTTGAATGTCGCGGGTCGCAATTCCTCTTCGGCTATAACCAATAGTTTCGTTTGCGGGAATGTTTTTTATTTGAGAAATGCTGGTTTTTAATGTGCTAACATTTTGTAATTGTGCTTGTTCCAAAGCACCCGCCCCAATGCCATATAACCCAATGCCCAGGCGTACCATATTAAATTGTGCATCGGGAAAACGGGTGATACCTGCCGAATTTAATATATGTTTCATGATAGGATAAGTGAAGTGTGATTTTATTTTTGCACTCATCTCATTGAATTTTTTTATCTGTTGCCAAGTAAAATCATCGTGCTCGCTTTCGTCAGTTGCAGCTAAATGTGAAAAAACTGATTTTACGGTAAGGTGTTTATTGTTTTTGATGCGGACAATCAATTCATTTACTTCACCCTCATCAAAACCTAAGCGATGCATTCCTGTATCCAGCTTGATGTGTATGGGGATGGGCTGTTCACTGTCGTGCTCACTTCGTTTTAGGGTTTCTTCAAATAAACTTAATACACGGAAACTATAAATTTCGGGCTCCAGGTTGTATTGAAGCATGGAATCATAACTTTGTTCTTCCGGGTTCATCACCATTATAGGCATGGTGATACCGGCCTTTCTCAATTCAATTCCTTCATCGGCATAAGCAACAGCTAAAAAATCAACGCGATGAAACTGAAGTATATTGGCTATTTCAAAGCTTCCGCTTCCATACGAAAAAGCTTTTACCATCGCCATGATCTTGGTATCTGATTTTATTTTTCCACGAAAGTAATTCAGGTTGTGAACGATCGCATTCAAATTAATTTCCAATACAGTTTCATGTGCTTTTTGTTGAATAATTTTACTGATGGCTTCAAAGCCAAATGCGCGCGCACCTTTCAGTAAAATAGTTTCGTCACGGAAGAATGAATTATTGAACTCTTTTAAAAATTCATCGGTAGATCTGTAAAAAGTTTTTTCTACATCAAATTGTTTTGTTTGATTGGAAATACCGTCTCCAATTCCGATCAGGCGTGAAACACCCTTTTTATGGATCAACTCGGCCACCTCCTTGTAAAGTGTTTCTTCATTCCGTCCGCTTTGTAAAATATCCGAAAGTATCAATGTTTTCTTTGGGTGCTGTTTTTGCTGATTTAAAAAATCCAATGCTATTGCCAATGAACCCAGGTCGGAATTATAACTATCGTTGATAATGGAGCAATTGTTAATGCCTTCTTTTAATTCCAATCGCATTGCAATAGGGCTCAAAAAGCGCATACGCTCTGCAATCACAGGGTTTTCATAACCTAAATAAAGCAACATAGCCCAACAATGAATAGCGTTTTCGATACTTGCTTCATCGGTAAAAGGAATGTTAATGTGTATGAAATCGTTTTTGTAGATCCCCTGTATTTTTGTATCGGCAACACCTTTGGTGATACGTCCTATTAATAGATCGGAGCGAAGTTTCCGTGACCAGGAAAAAACCTGAAGATCCTTAAACGCTTTGTTTATAGTTATTTCGCTATGTACTAATAAATAATCTTTGCAATAGATCAAAACCTCTGAGTTAACGAAAAGTTTTAATTTT
>JAIOQD010000048.1 GCA_021413595.1 Bacteroidota bacterium
TGATGCATCATCTATAACGATCACTTCGTAATTTATCTGTGCAAATTTTAATGCGGAAAACACTGAAGGCAAATTAGCTTCGAGCAAATGTTTCCCATTGTAATTGGGGATCACCACAGATATGGAAAAAGAAGAAACGATATGCTTA
Source organism: Bacteroidota bacterium (assembly GCA_021413595.1). Lineage (GTDB taxonomy): Bacteria > Bacteroidota > Bacteroidia > 2-12-FULL-35-15 > 2-12-FULL-35-15 > 2-12-FULL-35-15. The sequence continues at coordinate 149 of JAIOQD010000048.1, forward strand.
TACCCGCTCATAAAGATCTATATATGCTTTTGCTGCATTTTCCCATGAAAATTGTTTTGTCCAATTGATGGATCGTTCCGCTTTTTCGGGATCACTTATAAAATCATTTAATCCCTTTTTAAAAACTTCGATCATATATTCAGGACTAAAATTATTCCAGTAATATGCTTCAGAGCCTCCAATTTCAGGCAAAGATGTTAAATTTGATAAAAACACAGGCTTTCCTAAACTCATCGCTTCCACCACCGGAAGCCCGAAACCTTCCGTTAAAGAAGGAAAAACAAAGGCCCTACAGTTTTTATACAACCAATATTTTGTTGAATCATCAATTGTTCCGGTGAAGTGTAGTTGTTTATCTATACCTGTCTTTTCAGCAGTTTTACTGATTTCTTTTGTATAATCAGAACTATTGTCTCCTGCAATTACCAAATGTAATTGTTTGTTGTTCTGTAATAAGGGAAGTAGGGTGTGGAAATTTTTTTTTGGTGAAACAATACCGATCGAAAAAATAAAATCATCCACTCCCTTCTGCGCTATAAATTCAGGCTTAGGAGCACCCTCTATTATTTTTAATGAATTACCATTGTAAATGACATGTACTGGTGTATCATTCAATTGTAAATTTTCTCGTACAATAATTTCTGTAAATTTTGATATTACAGTAATCGCACTTGCTTTATTTACTCTTTTTTGAAGACTGTTTAGTTTACGCTTTTGTTTTGCCCCCTTATATTTTTCCAGAAAATTCAGATCATGAATTGTTAAAATAAGCTTCGTGTTTTTTTGGTTAGGCAAATAATAAGAGTCTTGCTGTAAACAATGCCATACATCATACTCACTGCTATTAAGTAAAGCAGTCTGTTTTACATAATTGAATTCTTCCCCAAAAATGTTTTTTTGAAATGAAGGCAAATAAAAATCGAGTTTTAGATTTTTAGGATTTATAAGCTGAAACTGTTCGCCAATATTCAAACAGAATTGCCCCAATCCACTATTAGGGTTCTTCAGTTTTTCCATCTCTATTAAAACACGTTTCATTTTTTATACAATTGTTTTAACTTAAAATATTTTAAATAAGTAGAATGTGCAGATATTTTACAGATCATAAAACCATAATATCCATCAAGTATTCCAAGTTGAAAAAAATAACTTTGAATAAATTTTACAGCCGGACTAAGATATGATTTTATTACATTTATTTTTTTACCTTCAGCAAATAGTGCATTCGCGGCAATAGAAGAAAATTTCTCTGTTTGTTTGATGTGTTCTTCAATGGAATAATAACTATAATGTAAAATATTCCCTTTTAAATTAGATGTATTTTTACCTTCGGAATCTAATTCATATTTATCATGCGGATTAGTGCCTCCCCATTTACCTTTTCTTGAATCCCATAACCTCAGCTTTTTATCGGGATACCAGCCACAATGATATATCCATTTCCCACAGTAATTAGTTAATCGGTTCATATAATATCCATCGTACTGCCAATTCCGCTTTATTTCTACTATTGTTGTTTTTAACTGTTGATCCAATGCCTCGTCAGCATCAAGCGACAATATATGAGGGTATTTTGCTTGTGTTATAGCCCAATTTTTTTGTTCGATGTGCCCATCAAATTTATGCTGAATAAATCGTACCCCTTTTGCTTTACAAATTTCTTCTGTTCTATCCGTTGAGAAGGAATCTACAACTACAATATCATCACCAACACCTTGTATTGATTCCAGACAACGTGCAATATTTTTTTCTTCGTTAAACGTTATAATAACAATCGAAAGCTTTTGCATTCTTCAAGTCGTAAAATTTGTATGATTACAAAAATAACAATAAATCAGTCCTTCCTAACCATTGCTCCTTCTATCCATCTCAAATTAGAGAAAAACTTGCGCATGATCGAAAATGGGTTGGGCAGAAAGTATTATCTCCTACATTTAAAGCAGTTGGGAGTATTGTTTTTTTACAAAAGCATTTTGTCATGTTGCTGATTTTAAGTAAATTCGTTTTTAAATTTAAAACGAAATGAACAAACAAATTTTAAAATTTTCGTGCATTGCAACTGCTATTGCACTGGTATCCTGCCAAGGCAGTGTAAAAAAAGAAGAAGGTGCTGTATTAAATGCCGGTTTCAACATGGAGAACATGGATAAAACCGTAAAACCAACAGATGATTTTTATCAATTTGTGGATGGTAACTGGATTAAAAACAATCCTATTCCTGCATCAGAAAGCCGTTGGGGCAGCTTTAATGAGTTAAATGAAAAAAACACAGCTAAGCTTAAAGTTATTTTAGAAAATGCTGTTGCTGATAAAGAAGCCTTACCAGGAAGTAATTCTCAAAAGATCGGTGATTTTTATTCACTGGCTATGGATTCTATAAAATTAAATGCAGATGGTGCAAGTCCTTTAAAAGAGGAATTTGAAACAATCGAAAAAATTGTTACTAAAGATGATTTGATCAAAACAGTTGCTCATCTTCATTCTATTGGAGTTTCTGCTTTGTTTATTGGATATGTTGGTCAGGATCCTAAAATCAACACCTTATATATTCCCCAATTGTATCAAGGTGGCATTAGTTTACCTGATAGAGATTATTACACCAACACCGATGAACGTACATTAGGCATCCAAAAAGCATATTTGGAACACGTAACTAATATGTTTAAGCTTTTAGGTGACAAACCAGAAATAGCCGATAAAAATGCTAAAACTATTTTCAGTATTGAAACCAATCTGGCAAAAGCTTCAATGACAAACATTGAATTACGCGACCCCGAAGCACAATACAATAAAAAAACATTTGATGAACTTTCTAAATTAACACCAAGTGTAAACTGGGGAGCCTATTTAAGTGGAGTGGGTGTGACCAAAATTACTGATGTAATTGTTTGTCAACCTGAGTTCTTTCAGGAAATATATCGTTCCATTGATAAGGTTTCCATCAGTGATTGGAAAACATACTTACGTTGGACCTTGATCGATCAAACTGCTAATAAATTAAGCGATGATTTTGTGAACGAACAATTTAAATTTAACGGAACCATTTTAATGGGAACTCCAGCATTAAAACTTCGCTGGAAACGAGCATTGGAAGCTACGGATGGCTCTTTGGGAGATGCTTTAGGACAATTATTTGTTGAAAAACATTTTTCTGAAGACAGTAAAAAACGTGTAGCTGAAATGGTTGAAAACTTAATTGCTGCATATAGAGTGCGTATTAACAGCCGTGATTGGATGGGCGAAGAAACAAAAAAACAAGCACAGACGAAGTTGGATAAAGTGATGAAAAAATTTGGCTACCCTGATAAATGGAAAGATTATTCTTCATTGGATATCAAACGTGATTCCTATGTACAAAATTTTATGCGTGCCAATACCTATTCATTTAAAGAAATGATAAATAAGTTAGGTAAGCCTATCGACCGAGCTGAGTGGGGCATGACTGCACCAACGATTAATGCGTATTATAACCCATCAATGAACGAAATTGTTTTCCCTGCCGGAATTATGCAACCGGTATTTTTTAATCCTGAGGCTGATGATGCTGTAAATTATGGCTGTATGGGTGCAATTATTGGCCATGAATTAACGCATGGTTTTGATGACCAAGGAGCACAATATGATGCAGATGGGAATTTAAAAAACTGGTGGACCAAGGAAGATCTGGAACGCTTTAAAGTAAAAACGGATATGCTTGTTAAACAGTTCAATGATTATGTTGCTATTGATGACTTGCATGTAAAAGGGGAGCTTACTTTAGGCGAAAACATTGCTGATCTAGGTGGTTTAACAATTTCATATTATGCATTAAAAAAATCGTTGGAAGGTAAACCTGTTCCTGAAAAAATTGATGGATATACTGCTGAGCAACGTTTCTTTATGTCTTGGGCACAAGGCTGGAGAATTAACATGCGTCCTGAGTATTTAAAGAACATGTTACAAACTAATCCACATTCACCTGGCAACTTTCGTGCCAATGGGGCTCCTAGTAATATGCAAGAGTTTTATGATGCCTTTGGAGTAAAAGAAGGAGATAAAATGTACCGTCCTAAAGCTGAAAGAGCAGAGATCTGGTAAGCTTTTTTGAGATTTATATTTATAATGAAAAGCGTCCAACATTATTTGTTGGACGCTTTTTCTGTCTTGTGCGGTTAATTTCAAAAACCATCTAAAGAGCCTATATACATTGAGATTTTGTTTTTATTGTAAATGCAGGGATAAAACTGAAAAAGCTCTGTAAACGATTGCCTTCCTGAATGGTTTGTTTTTCTATCTCTCTCTGTGGTTAATTTAGGAACCGCTCAATTTTATTATTTCTTTCGCAATAGCTTCAATATTCAA
>JAIOQD010000049.1 GCA_021413595.1 Bacteroidota bacterium
GCTCAACATCTACATTAGAAAGAATGAGAATTGACAATTTAGGCAATGTTGGGATTGGAACTACAACTCCTAGCGAGAAAGTTGAAGTTACAGGTACTGTTTATGTGAATAATGAAAACTCAGGGGTTATTGTGGATGCAGGTGGCCACCACCGTGTTGGATTGATGAAATATTACGGTACAGAAGCCGCTTTTACTCATGGAAATACTGTACCATTGCGTTGGGGACAAGTAAATCAAGCTTCAATTACTGGTGGTACTTTTACTGAGCAAATGAGAATTGATAATAACGGCAACCTTTGTGTTGGATGTATTTTACCTACTCATAAACTAGAAGTATTTGGATCTTCCCGTTTTTATGGTGGTAATGTTGGTATGGGAACTAATGCCCCACCTGCTTATCAATTAGATGTTACTGGTGATATACATAACACTGGCGTTATGGCTGTTGGTGCTACTCCAACTGCAGGTTATGCACTTACAATTAATGGAAGTGCAATTGCTCTGGGTGGCGGCTCTGTATGGCAGCCAAGCGACCAGCAATTTAAAATTAATGTTGATAGTTTACAAGGAGCATTATCTATAATAAAACAGTTAAAAACAAAAACATATTATTTTGATACGACTAATATTTATGGCTTAAACTTTGGTCATGAAAAGCAACATGGTTTGTTTGCCCAACAATTAGAACAAGTATTGCCCGAATTGGTTAAGACTACAACCAAAGTAGCTGACTATGACACATTGGGAAATATCGTTCATCCTGCTGTAACGTTTAAAGCGGTGAACTATACTGGTCTTATACCAATATTGATAAAAGGTATTCAGGAACTTCAAGAAAAAAATGATGGTTTGCAAACAGAATTAACTAAACAAGATTCCGTAAATACTTCACAACAGAATCAAATAAATTTAATTCAAAACCAGTTGGTAACAAATAGCACAGTATTTCAAGAGCAATTGAACCAATTGATGTCAACAATAAATGATTGTTGCAACCGACCACAGGAGTCATCAACGAATAATTCACAAACAAAGTCAATTAATACTCCTGAAAGTGGAACAACCCAGATTGAGGTGGAATTAAATAATTCACAAATAATTGTATTGGAGCAGAATTCTCCAAACCCTTATGCCGAGAGAACTTCGATTAATTACTACCTGCCAGATAATACAGGTAAAGCAGAAATACTGTTTTACAATACACAAGGCAGATTAATTAAGTCAGTGGAACTGATTAACAAAGGCAAAGGAACATTAAATGTGTTCGCAGGTGATTTATCCAGCGGTATTTATACATACACGCTTGTAGTAGATGGTAAAGCTATCGAAACAAAAAAAATGGTGAAACAATAAACTAATATATTGCATTGCTTAACTACTCTCGATATATATCTGTGTATCGGGAGTAGTTGTTTATACTAAAATAAGGCATATCTTTATTTAAAGATTTAATGAAAGAAAGAATGAAAAAATATATTTATTTACTGTTCTTGGGGTTATGTTTCATTATAAACTCAAATGCCCAAAGCCTTGTTCCTAATTATAGTTTTGAGACATATTCTGTCTGCCCCAATGGTAACCCCGTTAACGGGGCAGAAGGTTGGGGGGCATATCGGGAAAGTCCAGATTATTACAATTCTTGTGCTGATATTTCAAGTTGTGTTTCTGTCCCGTCTAATTGTACAGGTTATCAAATGGCGGCAAGTGGGAATGCTTATCAAGGAATAATTTGTTATGGTGTAAATTCATTTGATACCGTTTTAAGAGAGTATCTTGGAGCACAACTTTCAACTACTTTAGCCATTGGACAAAAATATTATGTTAGCTTCAAAGTGAATTTACCTAAAAGCACAACCTGTGCAACTAACAATATTGGGATTTTATTATCAACAATTCCATACAGCTACTCTAATCCAGCACCAATTCGGAACTTTGCACATGTTTATTCATCATCAATAATCACAGATACTGCAAATTGGGTTTCTGTTTCAGGTTCTTTCATTGCTGATTCTGTATATCAATATATCATGATAGGTAATTTTTTTGATAATGCTCATACTCTTAAAAATATGTTAGATAGCCAGTTATCAATATGTGTAAGCTACTATTTTGTAGATGATATTTGCGTGTCAACCGATTCAATGACCTGTATGGGTATTACTGGTATTAAAGAACAGGAGCTTTCACCACAACTTACGATTTATCCGAACCCATCCACTTCGACATTCACTATCCAACTCCCTACCCAACAAAGCTATACCCTATCTGTAACAGATATTGCTGGGCGCAATGTTTATAAAAATAAAAATGCTACCAATATCATAACCATTGATGCCAGTCGTTTTAGCTCAGGGGTCTATTTTGTTAAAGCAACAAATGAAAGAGCGGTGTTAACAGGTAAACTCATTAAAGAGTAAATATGAAAAAAATGTTAAAAATCAGACAATTATATTTACAGTTGCGCTATTTTTTTGATCTCCGCTTCTAAACTCCTTATACGGTCATTTAGTTTTTGAAGGCTTCTAAAAAGAACATAGCTACGTTGATAATCTCCTATTGCAAAAGCGGGAGAACCTTGTACAACCAGTCCTTCTTTTTCAATTGTAGAGCCTACACCCGATTGTCCGGCAATTTTAACACCATCAGCAATTTTAACATGGCCAACCACACCTGCCTGACCACCGATCATTACATTTTTACCAATTTTGCTTGAACCGGCAACAAAGGCACCACCTGCTAATATTGCATTTTCACCTATTTCAACATTGTGTGCAATTTGAACTAAATTATCAAGTTTAGCTCCTTTACGTATAATTGTTGAACCCATAGTAGCCCTATCGATAGAAGTATTAGAACCTATTTCAACATGATCCTCAATAATCACATTGCCTATTTGAGGCACCTTTTTATAATTATTTTCAGAATTAGGGGCAAAGCCGAACCCATCACTACCAACAACAGAACTTGCATGGATGGTACAATGGTTGCCGATAACACAATCATAATAAACTTTTACACCGGAGTATAGGATAGAACCATCACCAATGATAGTATTGTCGCCAATATAACAATGGGGGTAAATTTTTACATTGTTCCCTATTCGTACATTTTCACCGATATAGGCAAAAGCGCCAATATAACAATCAGTCCCATATTTAGCGGTTGCTGAAATAAAAGAAGGTTGTTCAATACCTTTTTTATCTTGATTAATTTGATAATAAATTTCTAATAATTTGGCAAAGCTTCCATAAGCATCCTCTACCCTGATAAGCGTACAGGTTGATTTTACGGGTTTATCAAGTACTAAATTATTGTTTAAAATAATCACCGAAGCATCTGTTCCATATACCAGAGGCGTATATAAAGTGTTGGCTAAAAAAGATAAGGTTCCGGTTTTGCCTTCTTCAATTTTTGATAGGCCGGAAACAACAACATTTCCATCGCCCTCTACCGTCCCGTTTAATAATTCGGCTATTTGTAGTGCTGTAAATTCCATTTTTTTAAACAATTATTAATTACACATATTGCAAGCTATTATTTATGATATAAAAAACAAACAATAAATTCAAAGGTAGCGGTTTTTTCAAAATCATTACCACTTTAATAAGGTATATTTTCTCCGCAACAAATTAATGAACCTGCACCTATTACCCTAAGTAAAGTTTTCAAAATAAGTTCCCAAAAATTCAATTACGAAGCTTAAAAATGATTCTCCCTAGTCTTCCCTTCGACTAGCTCAGGGTAAAACAAGCTCAAACTGACTGCTCGCAGGTCAAATTGAGGCTTGTCGAAATATGTGTGCTGGATTTGAGGATGTTATTTTTAAAACTTTACTAAATAGATGGAAATGCATAATTTCTAAATCGTGCGACAAAAAAAATCTCATATTTACTATGCTTGCATAGTAAATATTATTACATTTGTGGTTGTAATGGAAAAAAAGCACAGAGAAACCGTTGATTCAAAATTCAAAAACGGTTGGCAGATAATCAGTAGAATGTACAATGCAGAGGCTATGCAGCACGGTGGAACCATTTCAATTGGTTATTTTCTTTTGAATATAGATAGTAAGGAAGGTTCCTATGCTTCGCATATTGCTCCTAAATTAGGTATGGAAAGTACTTCTCTTTCAAGAATGATCAAAACCCTTGAAACAGAGAAATTAATTGTAAAAAAAGTAGATACTATCGATAAAAGGAAGGTTAAATTATTATTAACTGAAAAAGGCAAAGAAAATAAAGAACTTGCTAAGAATATTGTTCGTAAATTTAACCTCCTGATTGAAGAAAAAATCGGGAAGGAACGAATTGAAGATTTTTTTAAAACAATAAATGAAATAACACAAATTGCTGAAGAACGTCATAAACTACAAAAGCTAAGTTAAAAATAAGTTCTAAAATTTTATAAAAAAATATGAATAGAATCATAAAAAAAGTAGCGGTACTTGGCTGTGGTGTAATGGGAAGTCGCATTGCATGCCATTTTGCAAACATTGGTATTGAAGTTTTAT
>JAIOQD010000050.1 GCA_021413595.1 Bacteroidota bacterium
CCTCGGTACATCCGGGATATACTGTAGATTCATAAACAATGTAATCTCCCTTCTTTAATGCTTTTCCAACAGAACGAGAGGCACTGATCAATGGTTTTAAATTCGGATGGTTATGCTCATCAATAGGAGTGGGGACAGCAATAATAAAAAAGTTAGCTTCTTTTAATACATCAATAGATGTGGTAAATTTAATATCACATCCTTCAAAATCCTCCTTTTGCATTTCTTGCGAAGGGTCAATGTTGTTTTGCATCATCTTTACCCGCTCTTCATGAATGTCAAAACCTATTACTTTTACTTTTTTTGAAAAAGCCAAAGCTATTGGTAAACCTACATATCCGAGGCCAATGACGGCAATTGTTGCTTCTTTTTTTAATAGTTTATTATACATAAATTTAATTTAATAATTAAATAATTAAATTTGGCCGAATGTTAAAAACAATTTAGAACATTGTTAAATTAGCACATTACCAAATTTTCAAATTGTTAAATCTAACTCTTTTTATCTTTTTTTCTTAATGAGTAAATACGCTCAATTATATCAACCACTTTTAATCCTTCCATTGCATTGGTTGTAATTGTGGTTCTTCCTTTTAGAGTATCTATCACATTTTTGAAAATGTAATTGTGATTATTTGCAGATCCTTTGTATGAACCGTAATCATTTGCTGCATTTGTAGGTGCTAACTCTGGCATTGTATAATCTTTGATATGGCAATACTCTACTTTGTCCATATACTGGCCGCCTACTTTAACGCTACCCTTACTTCCAATAATTGTAATACTACTTTCAAGGTTAGTATCCCAAACAGAAGTAGAATAGTTAATACTACCCATTCCACCATTCATAAAATTGAAATTAACAAAACCACTGTCTTCAAATTCAGTTAAGTTGGAATGATTAAAATCTTTAAATTTTGCCTGAATATCTTTTAAATCCCCAAAGAGCCAATACATAATATCAATGAAGTGAGAAAATTGTGTGAACAGCGTACCTCCATCTAATTTCTGAGTCCCTTTCCATCCACTTTTTTTATAATATCGGTCATCACGATTCCAGTAACAATTGAGTTGAACCATAAATACATCACCGATAATTTTATTTTCAACAATATCCTTTAACCATGCAGAAGGGGGAGAGTAGCGATTTTGCATTACACAAAAAACAGTTTTGTGTACTTGTAATGCTTTAAAAATTATAGTTTCACAATCAGCTTTTGTTAGAGCCATTGGTTTTTCACAAATAATATTCTTTTTTGCTTCAAGTGCAATCAATGAATGTTGGGCATGTAATCCATTAGGTGTACAAATGCTAACCACTTCTATTTCGGGATGAGAAGAGATCATTTTATCAATAGATGTGAAATAGGGTTCTGTTATATCAGTTAATCCTGTCTGCTCTTTTGATGATGAATCGCAAACTGCAATTAGTTCTGATTCTTCATTTCTGCGAACCATTTCTGCATGGCGTTTACCAATATGCCCTTGGCCAATTACTGCAAATTTTATTTTTTGACTCATACTGTATAGGATAGGAACGTTAATTGATTTTGGTTTTTCATGATAAAAAAATCTTAATGAATCATAAAAATCATAATATTCAGCGTTCTAATTTTGTTACTTTATTATTCTCTATTTTATATTCTTGTTTACCCTCCTCGCATATCGCAATATTATCTTTATCAAACTTTAAGCGGTGGCCATATTCGCTAATCCAACCCAATTGTTTTGCTGGGTTACCAACCCAAAGGGAATAAGGAGGGACATTTTTTGTAACAACTGCCCCAGCACCTATAAACGCATACTCGCCAATATTATGTCCACAAACAATGGTCGCATTTGCACCTATGGAGGCCCCTTTTCCAACATGAGTTTTCGCGTATTCGTTTTTACGGTTGATAGCACTACGAGGGTTAATTACATTTGTAAAAACCATTGAGGGCCCAAGGAATACATCATCATCACAGGTAACACCTGTATATATGGATACATTATTCTGTACCTTCACATTCCTTCCTAAAACAACTTGTGGGGAAACCACTACATTCTGACCCAGGTTACAGTTTTCACCTAAAATGCAATTTGACATCAAGTGGGAAAAGTGCCAAATTTTTGTACCCTTTCCAATTTTACAACCTTCATCAATAATAGCCGTTGGATGTGCGAAAAATTCCTGTTCCATTTAATTAAAAATTTAAGAAATACAAAAATAGAAATTTCCTTCAGAAAGAAGTGGGAAAAGGACAAAATGTTAAAGATTGTTTACAATTTGATCGTATCATTCCTTAATTGGACTAAAGAACGAATTAAGAATGGGAATGCTTAGGTTTTAGGAAAGGATTTGTTTTACATTGGCAGATAAACTACCTTTTTCGTTTCAAAAAAATCTTCAGTGAAAAAATCTTTTAAATTGTAATAAACAACGCGCTTTTTAAAATCCAGAAATTCTTCAGTAAGGTCACCACCTTTTAAAAATAAAATTCCGTTTGGTAAATTATTGAACTGTTTTTTACTGATCTTACCTTGTACCCATCTATAAAATATGGATGAATCAGTAACTGCTCGGCTGATCACAAATTCAAATTTTTCTTTGACTTCCTCAGCCCTTTTATGCTCTGCTTTTATATTTTTTAAACCGAGTGCCGAGGCCACTTCATTCACCACCTTAATTTTTTTACCTATTGAATCTACAAGATAAAAATTGCTTTCCGGAAAAAGAATGGCCAATGGAATTCCAGGGAATCCGCCCCCACAACCTACATCCATTATTGTAGTTTTCGGTTTAAAGTTCATTACTTTAGCTATCCCCAATGAATGAAGGACATGTCGTTCATATAACAGATCAATATCTTTACGTGAAATTACATTTATTTGTATGTTCCAATGCTCGTACAAACTTTGCAAGGAGGCAAACTGTTGCAGCTGCGTTTCAGTGAGATTTGGAAAGTATTTGGAAATAAGAGCCTGCCCCTTTAGGCCCTTTTCTACCGCATTACCTTCATTCTTTTCAGCATCGATAGGGTTTGAAGAAGAGAGAGAGGAGGAGGAATCTGGAAAATTCATAGCGTTTAAAATACTTGTTTTTTTTTTTTTAAAAGAATGAATAATCGCTAAGGAATTATATTTTCCCTGTTGAATTTTTTAAAATAGTAGCTAAAAATTCACGAGCGCGAAATAATTGAGCTTTAACTGTACCTAATGGTAATTCAAGTTTCTCAGCAATTTCTTCGTATGATAATTCATCAAAATAGCGTAACTCCACTAACAAACGGTATCTTGGTTTTAATTTCTCCACTATATCACGCATGTGCTTAACTTTTTGCTTCTTCACCATGTGCTCTTCCGGATTTAAGCCATCAGCTTTAATATCCATGCTCATTTCTGCTCCTTCGCTATTTTCGAATTTTTTATCGATAGAAAACATGATCATTTTTTTTCTGCGAATAAAATCAATACAATTGTTTGAAGCAATTTTAAACAACCATGTACTGAAGGCATAAGTGGGGGTATATTGACTTAAGCGTTTGAATGCTTTACCAAATGCTTCAATAGTAAGATCATCGGCATCATCTTTGTTATTAACCATTTTAAGAAGCATAAAATAAACCGAATCACGGTAACGTCCCATCAATTCAGCATATGCTCTTTGGTCGCCTTTATCAAGTGCTGCCCGGATCAAATTATAATCATACACAGCCTTGACTGACAAATTTGTGTCAAATTCTAAATCATCCATTTGTTTTCTCCCATTTGTTTTTCTTAATAAAAAGGTTTGATATTATTATAAATGGATACATTATCAGTAATATCAATTCAATAACTGGTAAAAAGATCAATAAATCTTTTTCTGATAACAAGCTCATTGATTTGTTAAAGATAATAATTTGAATTGACAATCGGATGGTAAAAAGTGATAAAACAATAATTGGTTCAAACTGAAGTATCAATATAGTTAAAAATGAGGAATAAAACAAATATTGGCTGAAACGGAGTAATCTTATCAGAGATTTACTTTTAGCGTTATAATACTTAAAGGTTTTTCCTTGTCTTACTTTTTTGAAGAACCAATCTTTAAAAGTTTTTTTTACGCGCGAAATGGTATGACTGTCAATATCTATTTCAATTTTTGTATTGTGTTTGGTTGCCGCTTCATTTACAAATAGATCATCATCTCCCGATTCAATGTGGTAATGTGATGCAAAGCCTTTCATTTTAAAAAACAAAGACTTTTTATATGCAAGATTTCTACCTGTTCCCATATAAGTTCTACCCGCTAAGGCAAATGATAAATATTGAAGTGCATTGGTAAATGCATCGAAACGGATAATTTTATTTAAAAAGCTTTTTTGTTTTTCATAAGCACCATAGCCGAGTACGATCTCCGTTTCTGATGAAAAATGCTGCACCATATTTCTCAGCCAAAATTTGCTGTTAGGCTTACAATCCGCCTCCGTAAACAAAAGATGTTCATGTTTTGCCCCCTTTATTCCCATCATTAAAGCTACTTTTTTACCATGTGAATGGTTTTTGCTCTCCTTTATTGTAACTACTTTGAGATTTGAATATTTTTTCACCAACTCTTTTAAAATATCTTCTGTATTATCAAAAGAGCAATCGTTTACAACGACTACCTCGAAATCAGGATAATCTTGTTCGAAAATGAAATGTAAAAATTTAACCAGATTATCTTCTTCATTTCTGGCGCAAATAATTACCGATGCAGGTGGGGTATATGCTTTTAACTCCTTTTTTTTATAAAAAGCAAATCGTCTGAAAAAAAATAAATAATACCAAAGCTGCAGAAGCAATGCGAAAGCAAACACATAAAAAATAATTAATCCTACAGAAAATGTTGTAAAGGCAGACATGTTTAATACCTCGAATTACGTATAAAAACGAATTTTTAAAAAATCACTACGAATTTTAAATAATGGCTAACTACAAATAATTTATCAGCAATTAGTTGAAAATTCGCAATTGATAGTAAAAGACAAAAATAGACTGAACCAGTCCATGCTATTATATTATCTTTGGCAGGATTTAAACAAAGTAATTAACAAAGTGGAGGGACGAGGGATAAAAAACGAGGGACGTCCCCCGACACTCCACCCCCAGCCTCGAATTTAATATATGAAGTTTAACATTTCACATACCGATAAAAATAGTAAAGCCAAAGCCGGAGAAATTATTACGGATCATGGGATTATTCAAACTCCAATTTTTATGCCCGTTGGCACAGCTGGTACAGTGAAAGCTGTTCACCAACGAGAGTTGAAAGATGATGTTAAAGCTCAAATTATATTAGGAAATACCTATCATTTATATCTCCGACCGGGACTCGATGTAATTGAAAAAGCTGGTGGATTACACAAATTTAACGGATGGGACAGGCCTTTGTTAACGGATAGTGGCGGTTATCAGGTTTATTCTTTATCTGATCAGCGCAAGCTTAGCGAAGAAGGAGCCAAGTTTACTTCACACATTGATGGGAGCAAACATTTTTTTAGTCCGGAAGGTGTAATGGATATACAGCGCACCATTGGAGCTGATATTATAATGGCTTTTGATGAATGCACTCCTTATCCCTGTGATTTTAACTATGCAAAAAAATCTCTTGACATGACACACCGTTGGTTAAAACGCTGTTGTGCCCGTTTTGATCAAACGGAAGGGAAATATGGTTTTTCGCAAACACTTTTTCCTATTGTGCAGGGAAGTGTATATCCTGATTTAAGGAAAAAATCCGCGGAATTTATTGCGGAACAAAATCGTGAAGGAAATGCTATTGGCGGGTTATCTGTTGGAGAACCTGCGGAAGATATGTATGCGATGACAGAAGTAGTTTGCGATATTCTGCCAGTTGATAAGCCTCGTTATTTGATGGGGGTTGGTACCCCAATAAATATTTTGGAAAGCATCGCCTTGGGTATTGATATGTTTGATTGTGTTATGCCCACCCGCAATGCCCGCCATGGTTTATTATATACTCAACATGGTTTGATCAATATTAAAAATGAAAAATGGAAGGATGATTTTTCACCATTAGATGAAAATGGAACAGCTTATGTTGATAAAGAGTATTCAAAAGCATATCTTCGCCATTTAGTACATTCAAAAGAATTGTTGGGAGCGCAAATTTCAAGTATTCACAACCTTGCTTTTTATTTATGGCTAGTTGGTGAGGCTCGGAATCAAATTATTGCAGGAACATTCCGTGAATGGAAAGATAAAATGGTGAAGCAAATGGATAATAGGCTTTAAAAGAAAGCCTATCCCCTACCCCCTCTCCAAAGGATAGGGTGCGTTTGGTGAACTATTTTTGAAAAATCATTAATAAATTTAACAACATACTTTAAGTAACGCCTCTCCTCTTCAAAGAGGAGGAGAGATTAAGAGAGGGGCTTCTTTTTATGAAAATATTAGATCTATATATTATTAAAAAGTTTTTAGGGACATTTTTTTTCTCAATGTCGCTCATCATTCTTATTGTGGTGGTGTTTGATATTTCTGAAAAAATCGATGATTTTATTGGACGAGAGGCTCCTCTTAAAGCAATTGTTTTTGATTTTTATTTTAATTTCATTCCTTATTTTGTAAATCTTTTTAGTCCTCTTTTTACATTTATTGCAGTTATTTTGTTTACGTCACAAATGGCTACACGTACCGAAATTGTTGCTATTCTAAGTAGTGGTGTAAGTTATAGAAGATTGCTTTTGCCATATATGTTATCAGCTATTGTTATTGCAATTCTGTCTTTATTTCTTAATAATTTTGTGATACCCAATGCGACCAAAAAGCGGATTGCCTTTGAAGACAAATACATTAGAAATGAATTTCATAACCGCAACAGAAATATCCACATGCAATTATCTCCCGGAAATTATATTTACATGGAGGGTTATAGTACACAGGAAAATACGGGTTTTAAATTTTCAATTGAAAAATTTACTGATGGTCAGTTGGATTATAAATTAATGGCTGAAAGTATTAAATGGGATAGTGTTCAGAATAATTGGGCTATTAATAATTATTTTATCAGGGAAATTAAAGGAATGGATGAGGTTGTTAAAAAAGGTAAGAAGCTTGATACGATATTAGGCTTTACACCTAAGGAATTTGGACGAAAGGATAATACAGTTGAAACAATGGATTATTATGAACTCAATGCATATATAGATTCCGAACGATTGAAAGGCTCTGATAATGTTGAGCTATACGAAATAGAAAAATACAGGAGGATATCTTTTCCATTTGCAACATTTATTCTTACTCTTATAGGGGTTTCCATTGCTAGCAGAAAAGTGCGTGGTGGAATTGGGATGCATATTGGACTTGGTATATTGATCAGTTTTACATTTATTATGTTTATGCAGGTAAGCACCACCTTTGCTGCAAGTGGCTTGGTTTCTCCATTAATTGCTGTTTGGATTCCTAATTTTATATTCAGTCTTTTAGCTTTGTATTTATTGAAAAAGGCTCAAAAATAAGTTTGAAAGTTCGAAGTTTAAAAGTTTAAAGTTTTAAAAATTATATTGCTTAAAAGTTTTAAATTTTTAATTGTATAAAGTACTAACAAAGTGCTATAACTTTAAACTTTCTAACGTTAAACTAAAACTGTCCTTCCCAAACAAAATAATTTTTAAAATTGTTTTTCAGATCTGTTTTGTTTTTAAAAATCCCATATACTGTGGAACCACTGCCACTCATAGCTGCATATTCAGCTCCCATTGAATATAGTTGTTGTTTTATTTTTTTCAGTTCCGGAAATTGTAAAAAAACGGAATCTTCAAAATCGTTGTGAACAAATTCTTTCCATTGTTCGATTGGTAAATTAAGCAGATCATTTTCCAATGATCGAGTGGGTATTTTAGGCACTACTCCACTGTATGCTTTTGCCGTATTAATGTGAATATTTGGATAAACCAATGCAACATAATACTTTCTTAAATCAAGTTTCATAGATTCATATTGATCTCCTGTACCTTCTGCAAAAGAAGGCTTATTACTAATAAAAAAAGAACAATCGCTTCCCAGCTGACGTGCATAATTATGCATTTCGCCCCAGGAAATACCTAATTCAAATTTATCATTTAACAAATGAATAAAAAAAGCAGCATCGGCCGAACCGCCACCTAAACCGGCTCCAATTGGGATGTGCTTATGCAAATGAACTTTTACATTTGGCAAAACATAGTCGGCTGCAATCAAATGATATGCATACCAGCATAAATTATCATCCGTATTGCCGGGTATTTCAATTCCTGAAAAGGTAAAACTAATTCGTTCGTTGGAATCGTCTGTATTTTCAATTATTTCGAGCGCATCGCATAAAGAAACGGGATAAAAAGCACTTTCAATATTATGATAACCATCATCTCGTTTTTCAATGATATTGAGGCCTATATTTATTTTTGCGTTGGGGAATGAAATCATTTTATAATTATAAATAAGAGAAAATTATTTTATACAAAGTTCGCAAAGTTTTTCTCAAATTTGGCAAAGATGTAGATAGGTTAATTTAAAAGAACTATTTTATCATAAAAAATCATAATAAATCAGCGTACAAAATATGTACAGTTTAGCAAATTCATTTAAATTCGATTTTCGTATTTTTTTTGTAATTTAGCATCTCAAAAAAATTTCAAACAATGAATTATTTAGATTTTGAAAAACCAATTGCCGAGTTACTCGAACAATTGGAGAAAGTAAAGCAAGTTGGTGAAAAAAGTGGTGTTGATATTTCACAAACGATTTCTGAAATAGAAGAGAAGATAAAGGAAGAGCGAACTAGAATTTACGGAAACCTTACTCCTTGGGAGCGTGTTCAGGTTTCTCGTCACCCTGACAGACCCTATACCTTAGCATACATTGATTACATAGCAGGCGGTACCTTTATGGAATTACATGGAGATCGTACAGTTAAGGATGACAAAGCAATGGTGGGAGGTTTTGGTAGTATAGATGGGAAAACAGTTATGTTTATTGGTCAGCAAAAGGGTATCAATACTAAAATGCGCCAGATACGTAGGTTCGGTATGGCTAATCCTGAAGGTTATCGTAAAGCATTACGTTTAATGAAACTGGCTGAAAAATTCAACAAACCCATTGTTACACTTATTGATACACCCGGTGCTTATCCCGGTTTAGAAGCAGAAGAACGCGGACAAGGTGAAGCTATTGCGCGTAATCTACTGGAAATGTCTCAATTAAAAGTTCCGGTTATTTGTATTGTTATTGGTGAAGGTGCATCAGGTGGCGCATTAGGAATAGGAATTGGAGATAAGGTATTGATGCTTGAAAATACATGGTATTCTGTAATTTCTCCGGAGTCATGTTCTTCCATCTTATGGCGCAACTGGAATAACAAAGAACGTGCAGCAGAAGCTTTAAAATTGACTCCTAAAGATATGCTAGCGAATAAATTGATCGATGGTGTGATTCCTGAACCATTAGGAGGCGCTCATACTAATCATGAAGAAACATTTAAAACAGTAAAAGAAGAGATATTAAAACACCTTACCAAGTTAGAAAAATTAAGTCCTAAAAAGCGTGTGGAGCTAAGAATTGAAAAGTTTTGTGCTATGGGTATGGTAAATGAGGAAGAGCCAATTCTGAATTCATAAAAAAATATCATATAGTTTGGATAATAAAGTATCGAAAGCCAATAATGACGGGTATAATATCCAAAAAAGTACGCGAATTGTTGCGACAAATTTGTAAAGAAAATGATGTTTCTTTAGGTAAACTTATTCATTTGTCTCCACTATTTTTATTCCAGCCATAAAATTATTTAAAATTTTTATCCATTAGCAATTCTTTTTAAAACTAATCTTAATAAAACGAACGATTTTATTACGACTCTCAGCTCTAAAAAAGCGGTTTTTAAAGAAAAAACACTTGAATAAACCAACAAATCCAATAGCTTTACCTTTTAAAATTAAAATTCTACCAATTAATTCTAAAAAATAAGGAGAGGCAAACAATTATGTGTTTTAATGCAAATGTAAGTTTTGGAGCCAGTGCCGTTATTGGAA
>JAIOQD010000051.1 GCA_021413595.1 Bacteroidota bacterium
CCAATCCATCAGGATAGCTATCGCTATTGCAAAACCAAAGGAAGAATGATAAACCAATCGTTCACCCATAGTTGCACCTAAGTCCATTAAAAAATTGGAGACTAAAAATAAATGCAACAAATAGAAAGCAAACGCAAATGATAAAATATTACGTTTAAAAAATAAAACAAATGTTGCAGCGATCATTGATAAATGCACCATTATAGAGGTCCATACCCATCCATTGCTAAAATTTGTATAGGGGATTGTGTTGTAGGAATAATCGCTGGACAGTGGGTTTGGGTAAAACAATAACCGTAAATAATCATTCAATATTTCAATTTTTGTAGCCCATTTTTCAGGAGTTGTTGCAAACTTAAAGGGATTATTAAGTACATCCGGATTGTCCACTGCACCGCCTTTTCCAACAATTGAAAAACGAATGATCAAATAAATTATAGCAACAAGGAGAAACGGAATGGTGGAGATGATGCTTTCTTTCAAAGTACTGCCTTTAACAATAAATAATAAATAAAAATGATAATATCTCGTCACGGCTTTTCACATTTGCAACCACTTCGGTGTGTATCGGGTGGATCAAAAAAATCAGACAGGCAATGAATGCTATAAGTGGATTCTCCTTGAAAATAAAATTTCGTAAAAAATACAAAAGCACCAGTATTGATATAATATAAAACACAACATTTAATACATGCCTTATAAAGGCGGCATCTTCAGCAGGTTTTTCTTTTTCTTTGGACCCGAAAAGTTCTTGTTCGATAGCGAAAGTAACAACAGAAAGTGGTCTATATCGTCCTCCTGAAAGCTGCTGTTTTGCATGCATTTGCCTGTAAAAACTGTCGTAAGCATCGGTGCTTAAAATTTTTGGAATGCCACGAATGCCGCGTTGTACATAATCATTTTTTTGAATCACGATACCATCATCCAAAGCATATTCATTTGTAAATGAATTGGAATATAAAATAAAACCAAGTACCACTAAAATTAGAGCCTGAATTTTAAAACTTCCAAATGCTGAGAATCCCATCCCTTTTGTGGGAAAATGGATTTGGGGTGTTTCATCACTTTTCTCCTGCAATGGAAATGAAATCCTTTGCTTACTTTTTTCTGAAGAATGCGTTTTTTTAGGATTCATTTTATATTTTTTAAAATTAAATGCCGCTAACATTTAGTTTATAAAAATAATGGTTTTGTATGAATTGAATGCATTCTTTCTTTTTTTAATCGATGATAAATGAAAACCCAGATGTCGCAGATCGTTATATGATAAGTTATGATTTTTTAAATATATCATTGTAAAATTGTGATCGATCTAAGTATTGAAAACCTGATCATGTTTTGTGGTTTCTGCCATTTTTACAACCTTCAATGTAGCGTATTCAGGGATCTGATGGAAGATAAAAATAATTTTTAAAATAAAATTATTTTTGCTTATATTAGCCTTTTATTTCAGATTATTAGATCAAAAAAGATGATTTTCAAAAAAGTAATTCTTTTATATAGTTTTTTTCTGATCAGTGGTTGCTTGCTAAGGGCACAAAGCATACAACTTTTCACTGAGGATTTTCAATCTGGTGGCACTTCTTTAACACTCAATGGTTCCGGACCGGGTTCTGGCACAGGTACCAATCAATGGATCATAAATAATCAATATAGTGGTGCTCCTACGTACCCAAATACGATGAGGCAGGACAGCACTTATAGTGGGACTATAGGTTCTGCACCTTATAGCAGTTATCTTCATATTCACGATGCTCCATCCTTAATAACTAATTGTAACTATAATCCAGCAAATCAATCAGATAATTTTGCTTATATAACAAATGGCTTGTGTACATTAGGAATGGATTCTGTTCACTTTAGCTTTTTTTACCTCTCCGAAGGTTCCTCAACTGCCTATGGTAAAGTGTATTATAGTGCCAACAATGGACCCTGGATACAAACAGGCCAAAGTCAGTATAACAATAAATATAAATGGAAGTATGAAGATATTACAAGCCCTGCTTTCAGTAATATAGGTAATCTGCGTTTTGGTTTCAGGTGGGAGAATGACAATGGCCCCTCTCCAAAATCGGTGGCATTTGCTGTTGACGATATAAATATTGTAGCAAGTTATGATCTGATTAATCCTGTAACTATTGCTATTGATAGTGTTTCGCCAAGTTCGGTTTGTCAGGGAACTTATCTTACTATTTATTATACTCTATCCGATACCTTATGCAATGGAACCTATAAGATTGAATTGTCTAATTCTTCAGGAAATTTTCCCAGCTCTTTTACCAATTGGGTTACTACTATCTCTTATCCTCAAACTACAGGAGTGGTGGGTATTCAGCTTCCAAATGCGGCAACTCCCGCTAGTTGTTATAAGATTAGAATTAGCAGAACTGCTCCCGAACCTTTAGTAACAGGTATTGCAAGCGTTTGCTTTACTATTCTTGATTGCCCTAATGTGATCACAACAATGCAACCCGTAGTTACAATGGATACCAATGCAGTATGTATTGGAAGTGCTATTGATATTCCTTTTGCTTCCACAGGTGTTTATACTTTTAATACTTATACAGCTCAACTTTCGGATTCTAACGGAATTTTTCCAACTACTCCAGTTGTAGTTGGTACATTTGTTAATTCCGGCACTTACGATCCTTTATTGGGAACACCTCCGGGTTCTGTTTCCGGACAGATACCCATTGTTCCTCCCGGATGTGATTATTATATTCGTATCGTTTCCAGTAACCCTGTGGCAATTGGAAGCCAGTGGGGCCCTTTTTGTATCGGGGAGTGCGATATTACCACCAATAATAAAATGGATCTGAATTATTGTGTTGGCGATTGTTCCGTTTCTCCATTTGGCTTAAATTCGTTGATACCTATTGATGTTAATACTTTTGATGATACAGCGGTTTATAGTCTCGGGAATTTATTTACAACTCAGTTAATGAGTTCAATGACCTTTGCACAAATAGGAAGCAATGGGATTTTAGGTTCTGTGGCTGCTATTGACGATACCACATTAAATATTCACATTCCATGTAAAGACAGTTTACCGATAATTGGAGTGCCCATCGGTATGAATTATATGCGAATTGTTGGTACTAATTCAAGTGAACCTGATAATACTCTTGGAAGCTTGATAAGAGTTACTATAGGCGCTATTCGTTCTACTCCTCAAATAATTAATTCCTATGATTATGGAGCAGATTATGATTTTACTTTGCCCTATCCTTGGAAACCGATGAAAGATACTTTTTGTTCTGGCGAAACAGTTATGCTATTATTTAATCCGTATAGTTATTCTGATAACTCAACCTATAAATGGATCTGTAGTGGAATTAACGGAGGAAATCCATTTGTATCACCTTCAGGTGCCAATTCAAACGATCTTTATGTAACATTAGGCGGCCCTGGAATACTAACATTCAGAGTACAGGAAACAAGTTATGGTTGCGTAGGTGCGTGGTCTCCGATAGATACTGTTGTTGTTCTCGGACCTCCAAACGTACTGATTTCAGGTCCGGCTATTGTTTGTCAGGGTGATACCAATTTATTCCAGGTTGCGTTTAGTGATA
This sequence comes from Bacteroidota bacterium, assembly GCA_021413595.1. Taxonomy (GTDB): domain Bacteria; phylum Bacteroidota; class Bacteroidia; order 2-12-FULL-35-15; family 2-12-FULL-35-15; genus 2-12-FULL-35-15. Next base: position 3,573 of record JAIOQD010000051.1, read on the forward strand.
ATACCTATTATACCTGGACTTCAAATAACGGAGATACGGTTGGAGATGCGTCAAACAATGATGTTAAAATAAAATTTCAAACAACACCTGGTTCACATACAATTACAATAAATGCAATAAATCAATGCGGCCAAGCATCAGCCACTAAAAATATTCAGGTTAAAGCTTACCCTACGGTGAATGCGAATAACGATACAATAGTTTGTATCAATGAATCTGTATTATTGAGTACCCCTGCAGGTTCAGGTTATTCTTATTCGTGGTCAGATGGTATAAGCGCTTTTAGCAGTACTCGAACAGCATCCGTTGCCCCAATCATTACCACCAATTATATTGTTACTGTTACCGGAACAGGAGGGTGTATTAAAAGAGATTCTGTAACAGTTCAGATTCAATCTCCTGTTACTGTTACTTATGCTGATAGTATTTGTCCTAACGGAGATTATTCAATAACGCTAACTGCCGACACTTTAGGAACAGAATATTTATGGAGCAATGGAGGAGCCAGCACTCAACAAATTTCAGTAGTCGATACAGGTGTATATACTCTTACGGTAAATTTTACCAATGCGGTATGCCCTAAAATAGAAACATTCACTGTAAAGCCGGATGTTTGTCCTGTAGAATTAACACTTCCCAATGTGTTTTCGCCAAACGGTGATGGCTATAATGATTTTTTCATTCCTATTCCTTTAGGAGAATTCGATATATATGACATTGATAAATTTGAAATAAAAATTTATAGCCGGTGGGGACAACTCATTTTTGAATCGACAGATTCGTCCTTTAAATGGAACGGAAATAACAAGGGTGGTAAGCCTGTGTCGGATGGTGTTTATTACTATATTGCAGAAATAACATCAAAATCGGATAAGCCAAAATCATTAACTGGGTTCGTCACTTTAACGAGATAAAACGCCTATTCTGATATTCCCAAAAAGGTGGGATCTCTGACTTATCGCCTTTCTCCCTTCCTTGTTGTGATAAATTCATGAATGGGAACAGACGTAAAAAACGGATAAATGAAAAAAAAACAAAGAAAAGGACGTACTTACCGTTTCCAAAAAAAATTGAGAGAAATTGGGTGTAGTATTTTGTTTCTTGTTTTTTTTAATCATTGCGAAGCACAAAACCGAACATTCTCCCAGATACAGCCACAAGTTGTGATGGTGAACGGAACTGACAACTTTAAACTTTCAGGAATCTATTCGTCAAATAATTTTTCTGTATCAAGTAACAACCTTTCAACAGATACCGCTACACTACCTTCTGATTTCCCTAATAAAGGAAATCATTATAGCGAAGTAATTGATAAAAGAACACCGACTTCTAGAACTTTTGAAGATAACAAAGGGGGGATTATCATTAAATATAGTTACAACAATTTGAATTATCTTGACAAAAAAAATAAATTTCAACTTATAAATTCGAAATTAAAAATTTTTGACTTCAACCCTAGCCTATCTCCAAAAGATAGGGGAGAAAAAGTTCACTGGGCGGCTTTAGAGCAACAATATCCAACTTATCTTAATAACGATGGTAGCACCGCATTAACCTCTGATGAAAAAAATAAAATCATTTTTAACTTAGGTTGTAAAATCAATGATAGTGAAATAAATTTTTCCGATTTCACAGTTGGAGAAGACGGAATGTTCATCAATAATGTAATTGCTGGTGTCGACAAAAAAATCATTTTTAATGAGAATGCGATTGAAACAGATTACATCCTCCGGCATCCCATTAACCTGGCAAATCAAGATCTCATCATTTCTGAAGAGATTGAATTGCCCGAAGGGTATTACCTTAGTTCTAGCTCATCCTTTAATCCGCTCTCCAAAGAGGATGGGCAAGTACCCATATCTCATTTGGAGAAAGGATTAAAAGGAGAGGACTTTGTTGTCTACTCATCCAAAGGCATAGAGCAAGCTAGATTTAAAACTCCAATGTTTTACGATGCAGCAAAATCAGTTGCTTTTGGCAACTACAGTTTGATTCAGGAAGATGTCACATCAAATTGTTCTCCAAAGAAGAAAGGAGGAGTAAAATATATTCTGCAAATTATCATTCCTGAAAAATGGTTGAATGACCCGGATAGAATTTACCCTATCACAATTGACCCCTTGGTTACAGGACCAACTTCTTCCTATCCGGCTTCCTTTATAAATTCCTGTCTTTTGCCAAACTATGCATACGATAGCATTCTTGTAACAATTCCTCCAAAAATAACTATCGTAAATTTTTTTGTAAGTGCATGTTATTGGGCAGATGCACCGATGGGTGCTCTGATGAATCGTGGATTCATGTCCCTTTCTACCCCCTGTAATACCAATATATATTCTTGCCAAGGAACAACCGCAGATTCATCAGGGCTTTGTTATTTAGTAGGTTCCAATATGTTGCCACCTGCTGATCTAAGCCCATCGTTAGCATGTTGTTTTACTCCCTCTTGCTCTTCTCAAACATTTTATTTGAGGTATGGTCTGGCAAGAAACAGTTACGGACCGGGTTGCAATCAGGATTATATCTATTATAGTCCATTTAGTGCAGCAACATACAACTCAGTATTCAGCGCATATATTGTCGGAAGAACAGTAGAAACGGCTCAGGCTGAATGGTCTGTTTTTCCAACAACAGTTTGTTCTGATAGTTGTACTGTTTTTTTAGAAGTAAATACCAGCTACGGAGTTCCTCCTTACACAATCACGCACCCTTGGGCTACCGGTTCCTCACAATATGGCAGTTCTCCGGATGGCTGCACTAGCACAGGGTCGGATACTATTGCATTAACTATTCCGGGATGTCCAACTACCTGCGGTACTACTCCAACATTAAGTATCCCGCCACCTTTGATTATTGATGTTTGTGGAGATTCAGTAACAGGCCTTAGTTCGAAATCAATTACTATTAAACCTGTTCCTGTTGCAACAGCCGGCCCTGTGAGTACTTGTTCGGGGAGCCCTTTTAATATACCTGTTTCGTCCTGTGTAACAGGAAGTACTTTTCAATGGATGGGTAGCAATGGAACCAGTGGTACTGGTAATATAAATGACAATGTTTTAAACACAGGAACAAGTGCGATCACAATTAATTATTCTGTGATTCCAACAGCAAGTGGGTGCATAGGTCAGCCAATAAATGTTTCTGCCGAAATTGATACATTACCTGTTATTGATGGTGGTTTAAATGATACTATTGAACCTGGAATCAGCACTCAGTTAAACGCTATTGGCGGATTAACGTATTCATGGACACCGACAGCAGGCTTAAGCTGTACTGATTGTCCCGATCCATTGGCAACACCTGTATTAACAACTGTTTACTACGTAACAGGCACGAATGAATCAGGTTGTTCAAGTGGTGATACGGTTGAAATCTCTGTAACACAAGGAGGTGAGGTATTGTACATCCCTAATTCATTTACTCCAAACGACAACAAGTTGAATGATTTATTTTACGCGTATGGTACTTCTATAAGAATATTTGATCTGCAAATTTATGACCGCTGGGGTGAATTGATCTTTCGCACCAATGACATAAAACAGGGATGGGATGGGAAATATAAAGGAAAAATGGTGGAGGGAGGAGTTTACGTATATTCTGTGAATTGTGAATGGCTGAGTGGAGTGGCTGCAAATAGAAATGGAATTGTTACGGTATTAAGATAGGCAATTGAAGCTATGGTACGATTTGTGCATTAGTTCTATGTCTTTTGTTAAAAGCGTCCTTGGATTTTATCAATTTTTACTTTTTTTTGTTTGAAAAACTTTTTAAAAAATAAATTTTTCTTTTTAGTTTTGGCTGCCCTCCTTTTTCTGGCAGCTTACTTCCTTTGTCATCCTTTTGTTGACGGAGCTTCTCCCACAATTTCTGATTTTGAACAAATTTTACATAAAAAGGAAAAGCGTTTAAATGATGAAATGCTGTCCTTGGCAAAGCGAGCAGAAACACAAAATTATTTTCAACTTTTTGCTGAAAAACCGGATGACTACAATACCCTGCTGGAGCAAGAAGGATTGGTTTTAATGATTTATGAAAATGATACATTAAAATTTTGGAGCGATAACTCAATAGCTGTTGAGAACTGGATAAAGGAAGTTTGCCTGGATACAAAAATGGTAAAGCTTCATAATGGATGGTTTGAGGTAATGAAGCCGAATACCAATTCTTCTACCACCAAAACCATCGTTGGTTTAATTTTAATCAAGAACGAATATCCTTATCAAAACAAATATCTTGTAAATGAATTTCAAAAGGATTTTGCTGTTCCTACAGAAACTAAACTAATTGTTAACTTCCCCAATGCTACGAATCAGGTTAAAAATCTTAATCAGGAGTATTTGTTCTCATTAGAATTTAATTCTGCCAACAATTCTGTTGTCTTACATTCGTATTTCGCCTTAGTATTCAATTTACTAGGATTTTTTTTTATCATTCTGTTTCTTAAAAAAACTTTTTTATCGGTACAAACACGGATAGGTAATAATACTGCATTGGTATTATTTGCATTAAGTGTGCTACTGCTGCGTTATTTCACCATAAAATTTTCAATACCTGAAATATTTTATGATTTTGAATTATTCAGTCCCAAAATATATGCTGATGCGAGTTCTGTATGGCTTACCTCTTTGGGTGATTTGATGATAAACACAGTGCTTCTGTTTTTTTTAACTTATCTTATACTTAAGGAATACAAGATCGAAGGTGTTTTAACAAGGCTAAAAAAAATCAACAGGCTTGTGTTTTTATTGCTTATGTTCCTTGCCTTTTTTTGGTTCTCATGGATTATCACTTCACTTTTTTCAGGACTAATTAAAAATTCCAACATCCCTTTCAGTATTAATAATTTATTTAGCCTTAACCAATATAGCTATATAGCACTGGTTATTATTGGTTTGCTTTTATTCATTTATTTTTTGTGTGCCGATAAGATAGTATCTGTATTAAAGCAGTTTCAGCTAAATAAAAAACAATATGTTCTGGTTTTTATAATTTCAGCTATAGTACATTCTGCCGTTTTGCATTTGTTGGGAATCCTTGATCTGATCATTGTTTTCTGGCCTTTTGTATTAATTATTGTAATTGCCATTATAAAACAAAAACAAACCATATATTCTTTTTCAGGAATTGTGTTTTTGATTTTTCTTTTTTCACTTTATGCAATGCACATTTTTGTTAAGCACACAAGTATAAAAGAGATAGAGAGTCGGAAAGTATATGCCGAAAAATTGGTTGCTGAGCAAGACCCTGTTGCTGAATTTCTTTTCCACGATATAGAAAAAGAATTGATCAATGATTCAATTTTAATTTCATACATCAATGGGGCTGAAAAGCAAACTGAAAAGTTCGAGAAACGTTTAAAACAAGTCTATTTTAGTGGTTTTTGGGAGAAGTATGATATCAGGATTGCATTGTTTGATAGTTTTTGTATGCCGGTGATAAAATCACAAAATGCCTTGTTCGACAATAATCTTTATTTCGATGAATTAATTGAAAAGAAAAGTATTCCAACATCATGCGAACATTTTTCATTTTTAAATAATGCATCCGGGAAAATCAGTTACTTGGCGAAATTTCCTTTGTCGAAATCCATTGTAATTAAAGATTTTGGAACGGATCAGGGGAAAACTAAATTGGGTACCCTTTATATTGAACTTGATGCAAAATTTATTTCTGATGAAATTGGATTCCCCGAATTATTGCTTGACCGAAATGTTGGATTGTCTCAGGAGCTAAGTAATTATTCATACGCCAAATACAAGTACGATCAACTCATTAGCCAATATGGAAAGTTTCAATATGATTTGAGTGTGCTGGATTTTAACAACAATGTTGGTGGTTTTTCGATCCTTACCAAAGAGAAATTTAATCATCTTTTATATCGGCCAGACCGGGATACCTTAATTGTATTAAGTAAACAAAAGGAGGGTATAATAGATCAGATCACAACCTTTTCTTATTTGTTTGCATTTTTTAGTTTATTATTGCTTCTCATTTCCTTTGCTGACCAAGTCTTTGGTGGCACACCTTTTAAAAGTTTTAGTTTTAAGTATCGAATACAGTTATTCCTTGTATTTATTGTTTTAACCTCTTTGGCTTTATTTGGCGGAGGTACAATTTATTATATCAAACAACAATTTGAAACAAAAAATCGCGAAAACATCAGCGAAAAGATCCATTCTATTTTAATGGAAATGGAATCAAAATTTATTGAAGAAAAGGAGTTGTCAAACGATATGTCCGAGTATATGAGTTTTACATTAAAAAAATTTTCAAATGTGTTTTTTACAGATATTAATTTATACGATACCAAAGGAAACCTTTATGCCTCATCGCGTCCAAAAGTTTTTGATGAGGGATTAACATCTAAAAAGATGGATCCCGAAGCGTTTTTGCAAATTGCTGTTTTCGGAAAAACAGAGTACATCCACGATGAGCGTATTGGCAAATTGGAATATTTATCTGCTTACATCCCGTTTAAAAATAAAGATGGTAAATCACTGTCATACCTTAATCTGCCTTATTTTGCGAAACAAAATGAACTGGAAAAGGAAATTTCAGGATTTCTTGTTGCTCTTATAAATATCTATGTATTATTATTTGCGTTGTCTATTGTAACCGCAATCATTATTTCAAATTATGTTACAAAACCACTTAAATTAATTCAGGATAAATTATCTAAGATTAAGTTAGGAAAAACCAACGAATTGATTGAATGGCAAGAGATGGATGAAATTGGCAGTTTGGTGAGTGAATACAATAGAATGATTATAGAGCTTACAAAAAGTGCTGAATTACTTGCAAAATCGGAAAGGGAAAGTGCATGGCGGGAAATGGCAAAGCAAGTGGCTCATGAGATCAAAAATCCTTTAACACCAATGAAATTAAGTATCCAGCATTTACAACGTATCTGGAAAGACGATGCTCCGGATATGGATCAAAAAGTGGAACGTCTTACACAAACGATCATTGAGCAGATTGATACCCTTTCATCTATCGCAACAGAATTTTCAAATTTTGCTAAGATGCCGAAAGCAAATTTGGAACAAATTAATGTGCAGGAAGTTTTATTGAATAGTATTGCACTGTTTCAGGACTCAGAAAACATACATATTACTTTCGAAAATAAAACAAGTGATAATGCAATTGTTTTGATGGATAAAGAGCAGCTCCTTCGTGTATTCAATAATCTTCTCAAAAACGCAATTCAGGCCATTCCGGAAGAAAGAAAAGGAGAAATTGAAATTGGTTTGAAAGAGGAAAATGAATTTTACATTATTAGTATAAAGGATAACGGTATTGGTATAAATGAGGATGCGCTTGATAAAATTTTTGTGCCCAATTTTACTACCAAAACCGGAGGTATGGGCCTCGGTTTGGCGATGGTGAAGAGTATTATTGAAAGTAGTAATGGAAAAATAAGCTTTGAAACAAATCCCCCTGAAGGAAGTACGTTTTTTGTCGCCATCCCTGCGATATTTAATAATTGAAAAGGATAATTCTTCAACCATTAGTTTTCGTATATTCGTAACCCTATTCGATCTATTTTTATTATGAAACGACCTATAAGAGTTTTAATTGCAAAAGTTGGACTTGACGGCCACGATCGCGGTGCAAAAGTAATTGCTTCTTTTTTACGTGATGCCGGCATGGAAGTGATCTATACCGGTCTTCGTCAAACACCGGAAATGGTTGTAAATGCAGCTTTGCAGGAAGATGTGGATGCGATTGGCATCAGTATTCTTTCAGGGGCACACAATACTGTTTTTCCAAAAATAATCACGCTGATGAAAGAAAAAG
>JAIOQD010000052.1 GCA_021413595.1 Bacteroidota bacterium
CTGGCTTCCAAAATTCGGAGGTGGTGCCTTTTATTTCAATCATAACTGGTATATAGGATTCTCAATACCAGCGCTTATTGTATATGATCCGAATAAAAATTTTAACCTGTCAATGGAAAATTCGTCTTATATACGAAAACATTATTATTTAACTTCCGGGTATGTGTTTAAAGTTAACGAAAAAGTAAAACTAAAACCATCATTTCTTATCAAATACCAATCTGCAGCACCATTGCAGGCTGATATTAATTTCAGTGCAATGTATATGGATGTAGTTGCATTAGGCGTAGCATTAAGAACAAAAGATGCAGTTACAATTATGGTTGAATATCAGGCAAATATGAGGTTTCGCATTGGCTACGCTTATGATATCACTACTTCAAAACTCAGGAACTATTCTTCCGGATCTCATGAAATAATGATTGGATTCGATTTCGGAAAAGACATTATAAAAGTAAAAACACCACGATTTTTTTAATATTTAAAAAACAAAACATGAAAAAATATTTTACAAACTCAGTGATTGTCTTTAGCTGCATTTATTTTACCGGCTGTACCAATTATTTCTACAAAAAGGCAAATATAGAATTTGTTAATTTACAATATTCGGAGGCCATTAAAGATTATAATAAAGTCCTTTCAAAAGAGGATAATCACGATGCGATGATCAAACTTGCCAACAGTTATAGATTAATAAATGAGTTAGAAAAAGCAAGACCATTATACGCTGAAATAGTTCATTATCCTGAATGTAAGGCAATAAATATATTTCATTATGCGAAGGTATTAAAATGTTTAGGTGATTATAGTAATGCAAAAATATGGTATAAAAATTATCTTGATCAGGTTCCTGATGATGCGTTAGCACAAATTTCATTCGCAACGTGCAATGTTGTTAATCCATTTATTCGGGATACTACTTTGTTTTCGTTAAATTTAATAAAATTTCCTTGCCTAGAGTCAGCGTTTTCTCCTGTGCCTTATAAGGGAGGAATTGTATTTACTGGAAATAAAAAAGCAACTATAAATTCAAAAAAAGATCCATGGACAGGCAAAACATATTATGATCTATATTTTGCAGAAAAAGATAAAAATGGAAATTGGTTAAGTCCGCAAATAATAAAAGGTGAAATTAATGGCCGGTATCATGAAGGACCGGCAGCATTTAATAAAAAAAATAATGTAGCATACTTTACAAGGAGTAATTATTTTAAAAGTGGTCTTGAAAAAAGCAGTAAAAATGAAAATAATCTAAAATTATTTAAAGCTAAATTGGTAAATAATAAATGGGAACAATTAGAGGGAATGCCATTTAATAGTGATGAATATTCAGTGGGACATCCTTGTTTATCAAAAGATGAAAAAACACTTTACTTTATTTCTGATATGCCTGGAGGGTTGGGAGGTACTGATATTTACAAATCAGTGTATGAAGGAAAAAAATGGAAGAAACCTGAAAATCTAGGTAATGAAATTAATACGTCCGGTAATGAAATGTTTCCGTTTATAAGTGATGATGGAACATTATATTTTTCCTCTGATTCGCACGAGAATATGGGAGGATTGGATGTTTTTTCTACTTCTTACGATGAAAAGAATAAAAAATGGCAACCGATCGAAAATCTTAATTATCCTTTAAATTCAAGTAAAGATGATTTTGCTTTTGTAATAAATAAAGATAATAAAACCGGTTTTATCTCTTCAAACAGAGGAAATCCGGATCAAATTTATGAATTTGAAAAACATGACCCTTCATTTAATTTGTTTGGAACATTCACTGAAAAGGGTAAAGGTACTCCATTTGAAGGTGCCATTGTGACATTAACAGATAAATCAAATGGTGATATAAAAACAACTGTTCAAACTGATAAAAATGGGGCATATAAAGTAAAACTCAACCTTGGAACAGACTATGAAGTTTTTGGATCGAAAGAAAATAATGTTACTCCAAGTTCAGATTTATCTACCAAGGGGAAGAAATATTCGGAGGACTTCGAAAAGAATTTTGAATTAGATATTAATACTATTAATTTTAATTTATTTGGAGTGATCACAATAAAGGGAGAAGGCATACCATTTCAGGATGCAATTGTAACGCTTGAAGGAAATAACTCTAAAATAATTACTATAAAAACCGATAAAAATGGTAAGTATAAAATGAATCTTAAGCCAGAAATTGATTATGAAATTTATGGATCGAAGGAGAATTATTTTACTGAATGTGCCGGATTATCGACTAAAGGGAAAAAAAAATCGGAAGAATTTGAAAGAAATTTTGAATTAGAAAAAATTGTAATTCAAAAACCGATCGTTCTAGAACATGTATTTTATGATTTGGCAAAGTGGGACATTCGGTCTGATGCGGAAGAAGAATTGAATAAATTAGTTAAGTTGTTAAAAATCAACCCCGGAATTTCAATTGAAATTGGGTCGCATACTGATTCTCGTGCCGGAGATAGCTATAATATGATTCTTTCGGGCAAGCGAGCCAATTCAGTTGTTGATTATTTGGTTTTAAAAGGTGTTAAAGCAAACCGACTGACCTGGAAAGGTTATGGCGAAACTCAATTAATTAATAAATGTAAAAATGGTGTAGAGTGTCCTGAAAACGAACATCAGCAAAATAGAAGAAAATAATTTGGACGATTTAGCACAAACTGTTATACATTTGTAGGATAGTATGCGTAGCGAAATCAAAAAATACCTCTCATTTATTATACTCTTTCTCTTTCTGTTTCCAATGGTGGAGAAAGAAATTCATACTTTTGAACACAACGCTGACGAGCATTGTACTGCCAATGAAAAACATTTTCATGATTTAGAGCATCACTGTGATATTTGTGATTTCACAATTACAGATTCAAATGAATCTACTGATGTATGTTATCAATTTTTGTTAGCAATAAATTCGTTTTCATTTCAACGACATATTGAAAGTGTTAACACCCTCATTTCCTTCCAAAATCTTCCTTCACGGGCACCTCCTATAGTATAGTTTTATTTTTTTATTTTTTTAAGTAAGTTCTAAGGCTTAAACCTTTAATGAATTTATTTGCAATTGTTTAATCAAAAAAACTATCATGAAAAAAATATATTCATTTTTTACAATTCTGCTATTTACCACCGTTACTTTAGCTTCAATTATCCCTGAACAAAAAACATTTCTTGCAGGAAGCATCAAAGACAAACAAACAGGAGAAGCCCTTCCTGGAGTTACCATATATATTCCTGATTTAAAAACAGGCGCAGTTTCAACCATTGATGGAACATATAAAATTGAAAATTTACCTTCAACTAAAATACTTGTTCAGGTAAGTTTTTTAGGATACAAAACTATTATTGAAATGATCGATCTATCCTCAACAACAGCAAAAGATTTTGCGATGGAAATTTCAATAAAAGAAATAAATGAAGTGGTAGTTACCGGTACATCAAAAGCTACAGAAATAAGAAAAAGTCCGATACCAATTGTAGCAATTGATAAAAATCACATCGATCAAAACTTAAATACAAATGTAATTGATGTAATAGCCAAACTACCCGGTGTAAGTATTGTTACTACAGGCCCCAATGTGTCAAAACCTTTCATTAGGGGGTTGGGATATAACCGTGAATTTTCTATTAACAGAATAGAAGTTGTAAAAGGACCTGCCAGTTTGATCTATGGTTCAGACGCTTTGGCGGGGGTGGTTAATTTAATGCCTCCACCACCTGTTATTGATGGCATACTTAATGGAAGTATTTTGTGTAATTACCAAACCAATAATGGATTGATTGGTACATCCGCAGCATTGGATGGAAACAATAATGGATTGATTTGGGGCGGACGAGTTTCAAATAAAATGGCCGGAAATTATCAGAACAAACGGGATGGTCGTGTATTTGGCACTTCTTTCCAAGAAACCGATGGTAAAGGGTATATTGGATTAAACAAACATTGGGGATATTCGCATCTTAAATTTTCTATTTTTGATGACCTGCAAAGCATTCCTGATGGCAGCAGGGATTCAACTACACGGAAATTTACAAAACAAATAACAGAAGCTGATTTAATTAGACCAATTGTTTCTGATAAGGAATTGAACTCCTATGCCTTACCAGCAGTACATCAGCATGTTCAGCATTATAAGATTATTTCAACAAGTAATTTTATTATCAATAATGGTAAATTAGGTTTGAATTTAGGATTTCAGCAAAATATACGAAGGGAATTCACTCATCCGGAAAATGTTGATATTGCTGGTTTGTATCTAATTCTGAATTCATATACTTATGATATTAAGTATCATTTGCCGGAAAAAAATGGATGGGAAGCTACAACAGGAATTAATGGCATGTATCAGGATAATTCAAATAAAGGGACGGAATTTATTATTCCCGATTACACCCTTTTTGATGTTGGCCCTTTCGCATTAATAAAAAAATCATTTAGTAAATTGGATCTAAGTATTGGGTTGCGTTATGATAATCGCTCTTTTAAAAATGATGAAATGTACACCAAACAAAATTCACAAACCGGATTTAATATGCAAGCTATTATACCTGATACTGCTGGTGCGAGTCGTTTGTTTTCAGAATACACTCATACTTTTTCGGGGTACTCAGGTAGCATTGGAGCAACTTATAGTTTATCGGATATTTTTTTTATTAAAGCAAATATTGCAAAAGGATACAGAGCACCAAACATATCCGAAATTTCTTCTAATGGGGTTCATCCCGGAACAAATATTTATCAAATCGGAAACCCTGATTTTAAACCCGAGTTAAGCTTACAAGAAGACATTGGTTTGTTTTTTTCATCACAACATATAACATGCGAAATGGATTTTTTTAATAATACCATATCGAATTACATTTATAATGAAAAGGTGCTAAATAATAAAGGACAGGATTCTATTGTTGTACCTGGAAATCAAACATTTCAATTTCAAGCGGCACTTGCCCAATTGTATGGAGCAGAAGCAAGTTTTGATATTCATCCGCATCCACTGGATTGGTTACATTTCGAAAATTCAATTTCAATATTATCTTCAATTAACAAGGGAGTAAAGGGTATTCCCATTAAAGACAGTGCTAAATATTTGCCTTTCATTCCTCCAATGCATACACATACTGAATTGCGCGCTGATATTAAGAAAATATTCAAGCGTTTTTCTTCTGTTTATGTAAAAGTAGAAATGGAATATTTTGCAAAACAAAATAAAGCATATTTAGCTTTTAATACCGAAACGGCTACATCAGGTTATACTCTGTTCAATGCTGGTATAGGAGGGGATATAATAAACAAAAGAGGCAATGTTATTTTTAGTGTTCATATTTTAGGAAACAATATTACTGATGTATCTTATCAAGCGCATTTGAGCAGATTAAAATATTTTGAAAATTATCCCAATAATGGAACTGGCACCAATGGAATTTTTAATATGGGAAGAAATATTAGTTTTAAATTATTGATACCCTTGAATTTAAAAAAACAATAACATTCATAAATATCCCCATAGGGTCATATTTCAGGTTTGTTGATTTTTTTGCAAGACGATTATTGAAATTATCAAAACGTAATTGCATTGGTCTAAAGTGGGCAGGGGAGGCTTGTTTTAGATCTCAACTCAATAAAACAATATCAGTTTTTTTGATTTTTTTCTTAAACTTTATGTGTTTTATTCGTCTTTGAGCGATAAATAAATCGAGCTAACGCAAAAATAAGGATCAAAATACAAGATCCAAGGATCAATACAAGCTGCTTCCTCTTTTTATTTGCATCTTCAGTTATATTCTTTTTTTCTTCTTCCGTTCTTAAAGCTGCTTCATTTTTCTCAAAGTCATTGTTAATTAAACGTTGCATAGATTCTGTTTCCAATTCCTCTTTGTCAATACGATCCCGGTACCGAATAAAAAGTTTGTGATGATCGTAAGCTGCCTTCCAATTTCCTTGAATACTATCCAATTCTTCCAAACGACTATAACTTTCTTTGATCCATTCATTACTCCCTATTTCATTGCTTAATTTCAATGCTTTGTTTAAATAATCCTCCGCTTCCTTTATTTTTTTTAAATCCATTTGCACATGACCTAGGCCAATAAAAGATTCTATAGTGCCTTGTTTATCACCAATCTCCTTCCTTATTTTTAAAGCTGCAAGGTAATTTTTAAATGATCTGTTGAGGAGATCCTTAGGCTCGATGAACCATATTTATTTCCGATATCTTCATTTATCTTTAAGGATGCAGAGTACATTTTAAGTGCCTCAGAATAATTACCCTGGCTATTATAGATACGCCCAATGTTATTATAAGACGCAGCAATTCCTTTCTGGTTGCCGATATCTTCATAAATTCCCAATGAAGTGAAGTAGTATTTTAATGCTTCAGAGTAATTATCAGGATCATCATAAACAAGTCCAATGTTGGTGTACGAATTTGCCATGCCTTCTTTATCCCCGATCTGTTCCCGTAAATTTAAGGAAGCGTAATAATTTTTTAATGCCTCCGAGTAATTATTTTGATAATAATAAATAATTCCAATGTTGAGATAGGAGCCTGCTATGTCCTTTTGGTTTTTCAGAACCTCATTTATCTTTAATGAAGCAATGTAATTTTTTAATGCAAGAGAATAATTGCCATTACTGTAATAAACATTGCCAATAGTATTGTAAACGGAAGCTTTATATTTTTGTGTAGGTATTAGGCTTGTCAATTGTAATGCTTCATTCCCATATTTCAAACCATTGTTGTAGTCGCCAATATTTCTATATTCCTCACATAAGGCGATCAAATGATTTACTTTGCTTGTATCTGTTTTGTCGATTGCAAGCAGGTTAAGAAGAGAGTCTATTTGGCGATTTTGGGCAAGTGCTGATACTCCCCGGTGATCCACAAATGAGAGTAAAAAAAATAAGAAAAAGAAAAAAAAATATTTTATTTTCATTTTAATTCTTCTTGATAATCAACTAATATTAAAATTAAATTCAACCACAATTAGATTCTGCAAAATGTGAATTCAATTTAACCGGAATAGCTAAATACGAATTCCAAGAATTGTAACATCATCCACCTGTTCTAAATTTCCCTTCCATTCCATAAACTCCTTTTCCAGTATATTTTTTTGCTCATTTAGGTTTTGTTGAGAAATTCTGGATATGAGTTTTTCCAATCCTTTCGACATTATTTTTTGTTCCTTCGCTCCGCCAAACTGATCTTGAAAACCATCTGTACTTGCATAAATGATATCTCCTGTTTCCAATTGAATTGTTTGTTGTTGAAAAGGTTTTTCAAACTCCCAATATTTTCCTACCGGCATCTTATCCAATTTATGCTTTATTAATTCTCCATTTCTAGACACGTAAAATGAATTATTGGCTGCGGAGTATTGCAATTCTTTTGTTTGAAGATTCAGCCTCCCAAAAATTAAGTCCATTCCATCTTTTCCCTCTTCAATTGCCCCTTCAGGATTAAGTGCAAGAATAACAATGCGCCTTAACTCGTCTAATATTGCATTTGTTTCTTTAATTTGTTTGGAATTAATTATTTCATTCAAAATCCCCATTCCAATAAGGCTCATAAAAGCTCCTGGAATGCCGTGTCCTGTGCAATCTGCCACACAGAAATACAAATAATCACCTTGCTGATGTATCCAATAAAAATCACCCGAAACCACATCGCGTGGTTTATACAAAATAAAATATTCCTTCAAATAACGTTTTATATATGTTTCAGAAGTAAGGAAAGAGCTCTGTATGCGCCTCGCATACGAAACGGAATCAGCATTATCCTTGTTTTTTTCTTCTACCAACTGTTTTTGTTTTGTAATTTCTTTATTTTGAATTTCTATTACATGTTTTTGTTTTTTTGTAATTTGTAATGAGCGGAATATTATTATGGCAATTATTGCAACGGCAAATGCAACTGCCAAAATAAACCATAAAAATAATTGTTGCCTTTTATGTTCTGCAGCTGTTAATAAATCTTGTTTTTCTTTCTCTGCTTTTAATGCTGTTTCTTTTTTTTCAAACTCATAATTCATCTCCTTTCGAGTAATATCTTTATTTTTCTCCTGATTGAAAATCGAATCTTTTGCAAACATAGCATTTTGGTAGTGCTCTAAAGCCTTTTGGTAATTACCCATCTTTGAATAAAGTTGGCTTAATAGCTCATGAGTTTCTTCTGTATGAAGGAGGAAAACTATCGCAGTATCTATTTTCAGCGATTGCAATAAATATTTTTCAGCTTCCTTGGATCTGTTTTGATTGGTGTACAAAGAACCAATGTTTCCAAGCGTTACAGCAATTAGATTTTTATTTCCAAATTCTTCATTTATTTTCAATGACTTGAAATAATAATCAAGAGCTTTTGAAAAGAGCAGATCACTTTCCTTTTTATTTGAATTTTGGTTAAGCACTGCTAGGTCATGATAGATAAGGCCGAAATTGGCAAAAATATAAGCCATTCCATTTTTGTCTTCTAGTTTCTCATTAATTTTTAGTGCCTTAAAATAATAATCAAGTGCTTTCTGATAATCTTTTAAATGGTAATAAGCAACCCCGATATTTAAAAACCAGGTGGCCATTCCATTTTCATCTCCAAGCTCCTCATATATTTTCAAGGCTTTAAAATAATAGTCAAGGGCTTTGATAGGCTGCTTTTGTTCGCCATATATATTTCCGATTCCACCATAGGCGGTCGCCATTTTATTCTTATCTCCTAACTCCTCAAAAGCTTTCAATACTTTAAAGTAATAGCCCAGTGCTTTGGTATGATTGCCTTGGCTCAAATAGATACCTCCAATATTGCCCTGCATTCCAGCAATCTTATTTTTAAATCCTAGTTCTTCATATATTTTTAATGCTTTCAAATAATAATCAAGAGCTTGAGGAAATTCGCTTTGTCTCCAATGAACAAGCCCTATATTGCTATATGTTACGGCAATTCCTTTTTGAATACTTTGTTTTAGATCAGATGTTACGTCTTGGTCTGCAATAACTGTAGAAATTTGCAAAGCTACTTTGGCATTAAGCAGGGCAGAGTCATAAGATCCGGCATTTATGTATTCCTTACTTAAAATGTTTAAGTGATAAACTTTGTTGGTATCAGTTTTATCGTTTTTTATGAGAATAAGCAGTGAGTCAATATATCGGTTTTGAGCATAAGAAACTCCCCTAAAATCACTAAAGAAGAGGATCAAAAAAAATAAGGTTAAGCTTATGAAATATTTTTTTTTCATATTAATTCTTTAAATAGAATAGTATATTTTACTGATACTCTTAAAAAACTATTCATCTCAAATCTACCGAAATATTTGGAACAAAATGAATACAGTCCCAACAAAAATTCCTACCTTTAGTAAAAATAAAACATCATGCGATCATTTTTAATTTTTTTTAAAATAATATTCGTCAATATTTCGATAACTTCAGTGCTCATACTCAGTTCATGCCACAAAGAAGGCAACGGAGGGAAGTCTAGTGTTAATGGATACGTTTCACACCATGGCCATAAAATTGGTAATTCTATTGTTTATATCAAATATGGTGCTGTTGAGTTCCCTGGTGCTGATGTAACAAAATACGAGGCATCGGTAACTGCTGATGTTGATGGTCGTTATGAATTTAAAAATTTGCGAAAGGGGCTGTATTTCTTATATGCAGTGGGATATGATAATTTAATTATGGAAACGGTAACCGGTGGTACGGGAGTAAAACTTAAATACAATAAGGCAGAAACCACCGATATTCCGGTTATAGAATAGTAGATATAATTTCAATGAAAAAACTGCTTTGCAATTCCATTCTTATATTCTCATTTTTTGTAATTACTTTAAATAGTTGTATCACTGATAAAGGGATCCCTGATTACAACAATTACCCCGATGATATAGGGAAACTATTTTATACAAAATGTTCAACACCCGGTTGCCATAATAATGTAAGCAAAGATGCAGCAGCAGGTTTATCAATGGAAAGCTGGGATAAATTATTTGAAGGCGGAAAAGGAAGTGCCGCAATTATACCCTTTCGACATGATTACAGCACTTTGTTTTCATACACCAATACTTTTTCTGATCTAGGGATCTCCAATATACCCACTATGCCTTTCAATAGGACTAATTTAACCCGTAAGGAGATTTTATTATTAAAAAACTGGATAAATTCTGGTGCTCCGAGCCGGAATGGGCTTGTGAAATTTTCAGACAATCCAAACCGTAAAAAAATTTATATCAGTAATCAGGGATGTGATGTGGTAACGGTTATTGATCAGGAAACCTTATTACCGATGCGATTTATAGATGTGGGTAATACAGGAGGTACAGAATCCCCTCACATGATAAAAGTATCTCCTGATGGGCAATACTGGTACGTTGTTTCCATATCGGGGAATTCCTTGCAAAAATACCGAAGCAGTGACGATAGCTTTGTTGGGGAAGCATTTTTGAGTGTAAAGAACTGGAATACGCTTACAATAAGCAATAGTGGGCAAAAGGCCTATGTTATCGATTGGAATAGCAATGGTGATATTGCTGAAGTGGATCTAACTACTTTCGCAGTAACACATAATATAGGTTATAATTTCCCTCATGGTTCCTGTCTTAATCCAGCAGGGGACACCTTATATGTTACCCAACAAAACAGCAGCAATAAGTTATATAAAATGCCGGTCAATGATTTATCAGCATATACTGAAGTAAATTTGTTTAACGTACAACCCTCAAGTTTTCTAAATGCACATGAAGTGTTTTTCTCATCTGATGGAACAAAATATTTTGTTACTTGTCAGGGGACCGCAGAACTAAGAATTTTTCAACAAGGTACTGACCAACTGCTTGCTATTATTCCTGTTGGAGCATTACCTTCTGAAATGAGTGCATCAGTGCTTCATAATTATTTATTTGTTTCTTGTCCCGAAGATACCACTTCTTTCCCCGGTAAAAGAGGAGCCGTATGGGTAATT
This sequence comes from Bacteroidota bacterium, assembly GCA_021413595.1. Lineage (GTDB taxonomy): Bacteria > Bacteroidota > Bacteroidia > 2-12-FULL-35-15 > 2-12-FULL-35-15 > 2-12-FULL-35-15. The sequence continues at coordinate 10,944 of JAIOQD010000052.1, forward strand.
GACATCAATACCAATTCATTGATCAAGACCATTTACACAGGTCATCAACCGCATGGCATTGCGGTTGACGAATCTAAAAATCTAGTATACGTGGCCAACAGAAATGCAACTTCAGATGGTCCGGCACCTAACCATTCAGGTGTATGTGGAGGACGAAACGGATATGTTACATTTATTGATATGAATACTTTAACTCTTTTAAGATCTGAGAAAAGTGATAAAAAAGTGGAAGTATCTGTGGATCCCTATTCTGTGGCTGTACGACCATAAAAAAATAATTAGGCAATTAGGCAGTAGGCAATTAGCAAATGGGCTTGTGCAATTTTTCAATCCTAAATCTACAATTCCTCTGTTCTCTAAATCAACAAATATTTTTATATTTGTATTTCAATCGAAAAAAAACAGTTATGACAGCAATCAGACACAATTGGACCGTACAAGAAATTCTTGATGTATATAATACACCTTTGCTTGAATTAATTAATCAAGCTCAGCAAATTCACCGTGAATTTAATAATGCTGGAGAAGTGCAGGTTAGCTCGCTTCTATCAATTAAAACGGGTGGATGTGTTGAAGACTGTAGTTATTGCCCACAGGCAGCTCGTTACAATACTGGTGTGGAGGTACATAAATTAATGACCGTTAATGAAGTCATGGATGCTGCTGATAAAGCAAAAGAAGGCGGTGCGTCTCGTTTGTGCATGGGAGCAGCATGGCGTGAAGTGAGAGATAACCG
>JAIOQD010000001.1 GCA_021413595.1 Bacteroidota bacterium
AAAAATAAAAAAATAATTAAGAATGAAGATTAAAAACATTTTAATAATTGTATGTGTTCTTGGCGCATTGTTGGCCATAAAGTTTTTTTTATTTCCATCTCACTCGTCTAGCAAGGGCGGTCCTCAACAAAATAAAGGAGCTGCTAATGTGGTTTCAGCTTTTGTAATTAAACCTGAAAAACTAGAAAACAATATTTATGCATCCGGTACTATACTGGCCAATGAGGAAGCAGAATTAAAGCCGGAAATAGCAGGTAAAATTGTTCAGTTATTACTAAGGGAAGGTACTTCTGTAACAAAGGGGCAACTATTGGTAAAGATCAATGATGCAGATTTTCAGGCGCAATTAAAAAAGCTTCACTTAGAAAGTGACCTTTCGGATAAGCAATTGAAACGTCAGCAGGAATTGTTGAAAATTAATGGTATCAGTCAGGAGGATTTTGAGGTGATTCAAAATAAAGTAAATACCATCCAAACCGACATGGAATACCTGCAATCACAAATTGCAAAAACAGAAATTCGTGCTCCATTCAATGGTTTGGTGGGATTGAAAAATGTAAGTGAAGGGGCCTATGTCACGGTTGGAACTGTTATTGCAACAATCCAGCAGATTAATCCTGTTAAGATAGACTTTTCTATTGCAGAGCGTTATTCGGATGTGGTAAAAAAAGGAGATAAAGTGACTTTCACAATTGAAGGAAATAAAAAAAGTTTTTTAGGTGAAGTGTTTGCTATTGAGCCTAAAATTGAAATGACAACACGCACATTAAAGGTAAGGGCGATTTGTCCTAACAATCAGGGAACAATCTATCCTGGTGCATTTGCCCGCGTTCAATTATCATTGAATGCTATTAACGATGCAATTATGATTCCAACGGAGGCCATCATTCCTGATTTAAAAGGAAAAAAGGTTTATCGTATTATTAATGGTAAAGCTGAATTTGTAAAAGTAGAAACGGATCTAAGAACAGATGCCAAGGTTCAAATAACGGAGGGTTTAGCTTTTGGTGATACTGTTATAACAACAGGCATAATGCAATTAAAGCCAGGATCAGTTGTTAAAATAACAGAAATAAAATAAATAGAGAATGAACATTTCATCCATAAGTATAAATAGGCCGGTTCTTGCAATAGTAATGTCGGTTATTATTGTTTTGTTCGGTGCTATCGGATATAATTATTTGGGTGTGCGTGAATACCCATCCATTGATCCACCAATTATTACGGTAAAAACAAATTATGCCGGAGCAAATGCAGATGTAATAGAATCACAAATTACAGAGCCACTTGAAAAGGTATTGAACGGAATTGAAGGAGTGAGAAGTATCTCCTCTTCCAGTAACCAGGGCTCAAGTACAATAACAGTTGAATTTAATTTAGATGCAAACATAGAAGCGGCAGCAAATGATGTACGTGATAAAGTATCACAAGCAGTAAGACAATTGCCCCAAGATATTGATGGCTTACCTACTGTTACCAAATCGGATGCAAACTCAGATGCCATCTTATCATTGACATTACAGAGTAATACAAAAAGTCATCTGGAATTAAGTGCCTTTGTTGAAAATGTCATTGCTGAACGTTTACAAACTATATCTGGTGTAAGTACAGTTCAGATATGGGGGCAAAAAAGGTATGCCATGCGTTTATGGATGAACCCTGATAAGCTTGCTGCCTATGGTTTAACACCATTAGATGTGAAGCAGGCATTGGATAAAGAAAATGTAGAATTGCCTTCCGGAAAGGTTGCAGGTAATACAACTGAGTTAACTGTTAAAACCATTGGTAAGCTTACCGATGAAGCTGGGTTTAATAATATGATCATTCGTTCGGATGGCGAAAAGGTGATTCGTTTTAACGATATTGGAACTGCCGTGCTTGGCCCTGAAAATGAAGAAACAATCCTTCGTCAGTCAGGTGTTCCTATGATAGGTTTAGGAGTGGTTCCGCAGCCGGGTGCAAATTACATTGCAATAGCAGATGAGTTTTATAAACGTGTAGAACAAATTAAAAAGGATTTGCCAAAAGATTTTCATTTGGGTATTGCGTTGGACAATACGAAATTTGTGAAACGCTCTATTCTTGAGGTAAAAGAAACATTGATTATCGCAATTGTACTTGTTATATTAATTATTTATTTATTTTTCCGCGATTGGTTAGTCGCCTTCCGCCCACTTATTGATATTCCTGTTTCATTGATCGGTGCCTTTTTTATTATGTATATGATGGACTATTCTATTAATGTACTTACACTTTTAGCAATTGTTTTAGCAACAGGCCTGGTGGTAGATGATGGAATTGTTGTAACAGAGAATATTTATAAAAAAATAGAGGATGGGATGAACCCCGTTGAAGCTGCTCATAAAGGGTCTAAAGAAATTTTCTTTGCCGTAATTTCTACCTCCATCACGTTGGCAGCGGTATTTATGCCGGTAATTTTTTTAGAAGGTTTTGTCGGCAGGTTATTCCGGGAGTTTGGTGTGGTGATTGCAGGTGCTGTTCTGATTTCAGCATTCGTATCTCTGACATTAACCCCTATGCTCAATGCCTATATGGTAAGACGGGTTCATAAGAAAAGCCGTTTTTATGAACGTACAGAACCTTATTTTGTAAAGATGGTAAATGGCTATGATAATGCACTTACACGATTTATGAAAAAGCGTTGGTTAGCTTTTGTAATTATTATTTCAAGTATAGGTCTCATTTTTGTAATTGGAAGTTCATTGCAATCCGAACTTGCACCACTTGAAGATCGCGGTTGGTTCAGGGTTTCCATTACGGCTCCCGAAGGTGCATCGTATGAATATACCGATGCGTATGTTTTGAAATTTACTGATTTTATAAATGATTCCATTCCGGAAAAAAGAATTTGTTTAACAGTTACTGCTCCTGGATTTACAGGTTCAGGTTCAGTAAACTCTGGTTTTGTGAGATTGGCTTTGACTGAGTCGAATGAACGAAAACGATCGCAGCAACAAATTGCAGACTATATAACTAAATCAACAAAAGCATTTCCTGAGGCGAAAACATTTGTGATTCAGGAACAAACCATTTCATCAGGAGGTTCACGTGGTGGATTACCTGTTCAGTTTGTAATTCAAGCACCTAGTTTTGAAAAGCTAAAAGTAAAATTACCTTTGTTTTTAGAGGAAGCAAATAAAAGTAAGGTTTTTCAAAGTGTAGATGTAAATTTGAAATTTAATAAACCTGAATTAAATATTACCATCGACCGTGAAAAGGCAGCAGCAATAGGCGTATCAGTAAGTGATATTGCCCAAACATTACAATTGGCATTGAGCGGACAGCGTTTCAGCTATTTTAATATGGAAGGAAAACAATATCAGGTGATCGGCCAATTTGAACGCGCGAAACGCAATGAACCACTCGACTTAAAATCAATGTACACCAAAAATAATAAAGGTGAAATGATACAGTTGGATAATGTTGTAAAGATTGAAGAACAAAGCAGCCCTCCACAATTATATCATTATAATCGTTACCAGTCGGCAACAGTTTCAGCAGGTTTAGCACCGGGGAAAACCATTGGTGATGGTATTAAAGAGATGGAAGCTATTTCAGACAAAATTCTGGATGATTCATTTTCAACTGCATTAACAGGGCCTTCACGTGATTTTTCTGAAAGCTCTTCCAATGTGATGTTTGCCTTTGTACTTGCATTATTAATTATTTATTTAGTACTAGCTGCACAATTCGAAAGTTTTATCGATCCCTTCATTATTATGCTTACTGTGCCATTGGCACTTTGTGGAGCATTGTTATCATTATGGTATTTTAATCAGACATTAAATATTTTTAGCCAGATAGGTATTATCATGTTGATTGGACTGGTAACAAAAAATGGAATTTTAATTGTGGAATTTGCCAACCAATTAAAAGAGCAAGGTAAAACTGTAAGAGAGGCCATACAGGAAGCTTCTGCAGCACGGTTGCGCCCCATTTTAATGACCAGTATTGCAACCGCCTTAGGCGCTATGCCAATTGCTTTGTCGTTGGGCGCTGGATCTATAAGTCGTATGGCAATGGGAATTGTAATTGTTGGAGGTATTTTATTTTCACTTGTATTAACGTTATTTGTAATACCGGCTATTTACTCTTATTTCTCAAAAGAACACAAGCATGAAGTTAAATAGAATATATAAACTGCTGATTTTTTTATTGTTAATTACAGCTACTGCACAAGGCCAGAAAATGACTATTGAGAATGCGATTGAAATTGCTTTGAAAAGTAATTATGATATTGTTATTTCAAAAAATCTGGCAACGCAAAACTCAAATAATAATACATTAGGTAATGCAGGAATGTTGCCAAAAATAGATTTGAATGCTTCGGGAAGTTTGGCTAACAATGCAACTAAACAAGAGTTTTCAAACGGATTGGTTGTGGATAAAAATGGAGTGCAATCTAAAAATATTACTACCGGTGCATATTTAACCTGGACTGTTTTTGATGGATTGAAAATGTTTGCAACCCATGAGAAATTGCAAGAGATAGAGCGTATGGGTGAATTAAATGCTAAAATTCAAATAGAAAATACGATAGTGAAGGTGATTGCGGCTTATTATAGTATCGTAATGCAAAAGCAATTGATAATTGGCTTAAAAGAAAATATGAGCGTTTCGGAAGAGCGTTTAAAAATTGCCCAGAAAAAATTTGATATCGGAGCTATTTCTAAAGCGGATGTTTTACAGGCAAAAGTAGATCTGAATGCCCTAAGATCAGATTTGATGCGGCAGAACACATTATTGTATGATGCAAAAGCGAACCTCAATCAATTATTGATTCAACCTGTTGAACAGGATATTGATGTTTTTGATAGTATACCACTGATGAACCAATATAAGTACGAAGACCTAAAAAATGCGATTATGACGAATAATTCTGATTTGCTATTCGCTCAAAAAAATATTGAAATTTCTAAATATATGATCAAAGAAGGGAAATCAATGGCTTACCCGAAATTAAATTTGAATGCCAATTATATTTTTAGTCGCTCTCAAAATCAGGCTGGTTTTTCCTTATTAAATCAAAACTTGGGTTTGAATTTGGGTTTCACTGCCAGTTGGACTATTTTCAATGGTTTTATTACTTCTAACAGTGTAAAAAATTTACAATTAAATTTAGAAAATTCCACCTATGAGTTTGAAAATTTGAAAACAATTACTCAGTTAAATCTCATGAAAGCATTTAAAAAAAATCAGGACGATATTGCAATTTTAAAATTGGAGGAGGAAAATCAACTACTTGCAAAAGAAAATTTAGAAATGGCTTTAGAACGGTTTAGATTAGGTGCAAGTACATCTATTGAATTAAAAGTAGCTCAGGAAAGCTATGAAGGCTCCATTAAGCGATTGTCCGACTCTCGTTTCAATGCTAAGATTTCTGAAACCCAGTTATTGAAATTGAGTGGTGGGATTGTGAAATAAATTACTATTTAAGTACCCGTGCCTGTTTAAATTTGGATTAAAATATCTTGTATCCTAACAAAGGTCCTTCGACTAATGTTCAATGGACATACATATATTTATATTGAGTAAGCCTTGTGCTGAGTTTTTTGCCGAACCATCGAAATATGTGCAAAAAACTTGAATTGTATATTTGTAAAGATACTTTTAAATTGCGGGTTGCAGATTTTTGATATCGGATAAAATCCGGAATTTTGGCGATCCGAAATCCGAGATACTTTGTATCTTTGTGCGAGATCATGACAAGCGAATTAAAAAATAAAATAACCCAGGTCAATTCATTTATTGATGAAGCCTTTGATGAAAAAAAAACATCCGATTATCATTTGATAATTCAAATTGGAATTGATAGTGTTTGGCTTGCAATACATGAACCATCAAAAAATAAATATATAGCTTTTGAAAATTACACTTTTCATAATGTATATGCATTTGAAGCGGTTTCTGATCTGATGGACGTGCTGATCAAAGAAGGTAAGCTATTGCCTCAAAAGTATAACTCAGTAACCTGTGTAGTTGTAAATAACCTATCTACAATTATTCCGAATCCTCTTTTCGAGAACCAACGAAAAGAAATGTACTTAAAGTTTAATGCAACACTTCATACAGATGAACAGGTGCTCGTTGATGATATTAAAAATCTGGATGCTAAAAATGTTTTCGCATTACCATTCAGTTTGAAAAATAAGTTAGAAGGCTATTATAAAAACATTATCTATCATCATTTTTCAAGTGTATTAATTGAAGGTTTGCTTATTCAAAACAAAAACCAGACTGCTAAAAAATTGTTTGTACATATTCAACCTTCTCATTTTGAAGCAATAGTTATTGAGGGTAAGAATTTACTTTTTTACAATACCTTCAACCATCAAACAGCTGAAGATCTTATTTATTACCTGCTTTTTGTTTGTGAGCAATTGCTATTAAATCCTGAAAATATAGAAGTGATTTTATTCGGTGAAGTAGAGAAAAGCTCTGATATCTATTCCATTACTCAAAAATATATTCGTAATTTGAAATTTGGTGAACGCAGCGATGATGCTGACTTTAGCTACCAGTTGCAAACACTACCCAAACATTTTTATTTCACACTTTTTAATAATTATATACTGTAATGCGCATTATCAGTGGAACACACAAAGGCCGTAGGATCAATCCTCCTAAAAGCATAACTGCCCGGCCAACAACGGATTTTGCTAAAGAAGGACTTTTTAATATTCTCAATAACTTTATTGATTTTGAAGGACAAAAGGTATTAGATCTGTTCTGTGGAACAGGGAATATTACATTCGAATTCGCTTCCCGCGGAGCTACTGATATTACAAGTGTTGACGATAATTTTCAATGTTGCGATTTTGTAAAAAAAACAATTTCCGATTTTAAAATGCAGCAGGTAAAAGTCATTAAATCGGATGCTTTTAGTTTTCTAAAAAAAACTGCAAATACATATCAACTAATTTTTGCTGACCCTCCCTATGAAATGGAATTGGAAAAATTTGAGTCGATTCCACAATTAGTATTCGATAAAGATCTTTTGCTACCTGATGGTTTTTTGATCGTGGAACATGGTGCCAAAACAGATTTTTCAAAACACCAACACTTTGTAGAACATCGGAAATACGGCAATGTGAATTTTTCTTTTTTTAAGAAAAATTCCTGACCAGAACATTTTAAAAATAGTTCTTTGATACTCTTCCAAATTCAAATTGACACATTTTATTTTTAATCAATTTGATGAATTACGTATAACCTAAAATGGAAAACACCAGAAATTTGTTCAGATATTAACATTTGCATGTTCATTTAATTTATTGGTATGCAAATCAAACCCTTTTTCTTTATTTAATTTTGTGTTTTTAATTTTATAATTCCGATTTTGGGAATTAGTAAATTTGAAACAAACGCAAACCGTTTATCAGAAAAAAGATGTCAGTTAGTAGGTGATATACTACAAATGGTAGATTATTGTGCGTGTATCTAATTATTTTTGTTAAATTTAGTATTTTACGGATCTTTTTGCTGAAAAAAATTACAATTTCTAATATTAACAGGACATTTATAGCGTATTTTTTTTATTCACACTTTCCAATCGTTCTTTTTTCGTGCTGAGTTTTCAATTACAAAAGGTGAATTTTTTTTTATTAAACTCCTGTTTCAGAGTAACAAAAGAAACAGATTTTTTTATTGAATACAACAAGAATAAGGCAAAAGCTTTAATTGGAATGCGGTATTAAATAGCGCTTTAAATAAAAAATTATTATAATTTCAATACTATGAAAAACAATTACATTTCCCATCCCAAGTGCACCCGGGACCCAAAAATGTTTACAGTTACTATAAAACTTATACTAGTGACAATATTGTTATTGACATCTTCTG
>JAIOQD010000002.1 GCA_021413595.1 Bacteroidota bacterium
TTGGAATATAAAACACAAAATCGGATTCAATACTTATTGTTTGAGATGAGGTATCTAAACAATTATATTGAGTGGATGTAATTAGCGTTATTAGGTAAGTACCGGTGTCGCCATAGGTGTGAGGCACAGGAATATTTAATGATGAAGTGGTAAGGTCACCAAAATCCCAATTCCAATTAAAGGCTCCAACCGATAAATCGGTGATTGAAATAACAGGATCTATAATAGTTGTGGTTTCCGGTTGAACTGTAAAAGTGGCAATAGGATTGGGATACACAGTAATAAAATTATTTTTAGATAATGTACTGACGCATCCGCTATCGGAAGTAACGGTTAAAGTTACAATGAAAAAATTTATTGCAAATACAGAATCATTAGTATAACAATGATCAAAAGATTGTGAGTTAATTACAGGACTGCCGTCCCCTACATCCCATTGCCATTGCACGTTAGTCCCTGAACTTACAGTAGATGAATTTTGAAAAGAAACACAGAAAGGTTAACATCCCGTGGTATCAACTGCGGTGTAATTCACAGCAGGCTTTGGATTAACAATGCTTATTGAAGTAATAGAATCGGCACAACCGAAACTGGAAACAGTTAACAATTGAACAGTGTACGAACCTACGGCAGCATAAAGGTGTGAAACATTTTGAGTTGTAATTAGTGCACTACCATCCCCAAAATTCCATGTCCAGGATTGTATCGTATCCGTTGAAGGGATGGTTGACAAATTGGTGAATAAGGTGTTTTCTCCTAAACAAACATTTGTTGTACCAAATTTCGCATCAGGAGGGGGATGAACCACAGCACTTTTTATTATTGTGTCTTTACAACCATTATTGGTAGTAACGATCAGAGAAACAGGATAGGTACTCGGGTTTGTGTAAGTATGATTAATGTTCTGAGTACTTCCTAATGAGCTGCTGTCAGCAAAGTTCCACGACCAGCTTGAAACAGTACCGCTTGAAACAGCTGACAAATCGTTAAAATTCATTATCTGGTTCAAACAAACATTTGTAACACTATAGTCCGCAAGGGGCATAGGATAAATAAGAACTGAATCCACATACGTGTTACTTACGCAACCATCCTTAATAAATGTTATACTAACGGTATGGTAGCCTACTGTTGAAAAAACAATTCCAACAGGATTTTGTAAAGTGGATGTAGCTGGTGAAGCATTAGCAAAGGTCCAGAGGAAAGTAGAGTTGGATAAGAAATTCCCTCCCGCAGTAAAGTTGAAACTATTTCCTCCCAGACATTTTCCGGCAGGAGCGGTAAAAATAGAAATGGGTGTTGGGCTTACAATTACTGAATCGGTGGTAAGTGGCGAAACACATCCGTTTGCATCTACTGTAAGTGTTATATTTTTTGTTCCTGCACCTGGCCAGTTAACAGTATATGGCCCTTGACCGGAGCCGGAAACAATTGTACCTGAATCAAAATCCCATGTGTAAGAATCACCTACGCCACCGGTTCCATTGTATGTAATAGTAGCGTTTGTTCCTATACAAACAGGGGATGTAACAGTGAATGTAGAGCTTGGAGGAGTTGACACGGTTACACCAACTACTGTTGGTCCAGTAGTTACTCCGCAGTCGGTTATGTCCAATGAAACATTATATGTTCCGGGGCTTGCATAAATATGACTTGGACTCTGTACAGCACTCAATGGAGAGCCATCGCCAAAATCCCAGTTGTAAACCGCTGTACTTCCGGCAGTACCAGTGTAAGTGAAGTTTATATTATTTCCAGCACATGCCGGAGCGCTAATAGTGAAGGTTAATGTAGGCGTTATTGCTGTTGGACAATAGGTAAAATTAATTTTATAATTATGAGCCGCAGAAGGACCGCTATCATCAAATCTATAAATGGTTTCCCAGCCATTACTGCCGCTTGGTGCCTGCACCAAAGCGCAAACATTGGAGCATTGTGTAACAGAGGATGTCATGTCCATACATTCGGTAACACCCGAAAGTGTAAAAGGGGTACTCCAGTTTCCCCAAGGAGTGCCATTTACCGACAACACATCTCCTGAACAACTGGAATGCTGCCCCGGGTTTGAACCACCCTGATGCACCCACCACATCTGATTTCCTTGAACATGCAACAGATCTACAACATCTATACAGGCATGAACATCGTATGATACACATTGCGAAAAGCCAGTATCAACTTTAAACAAACAATAGATAAACCAGAATAAAATAAGTGATTTTTTTTTCATGTAAAAATTTGCTCTTATTTAATTTACAATATCAATATAGTCACAATTTTTAACTACTTTACCAATGTTACAACCCCTCTGTATTTGTGTTTTATCATTTTAAAATCAGTGATCTTTACAGTATATACATACACATCACTCTGCGCTAATTCGTTGCCGTGATTTGCTTTTCCATCCCAGGGTTTTTTAATGTCATCTGTTTGATAAATGAGGTTACCCCACCTGTCAAAAATAAACATTTCAAAATCTATAATTCCATACGCTTTTGC
>JAIOQD010000003.1 GCA_021413595.1 Bacteroidota bacterium
TTAGTTCTTTCCGAATTATTGATTTTGTTTTGAGCCACAAAAGCCCAATGCTATCATTACTAAACTCTTCAAGCTGTTCGCTTTCGTGTAATTTCTTCCAGTAATTAAAATCCTTCATTAACTATTTGTTTTTCTTTGTGCGTGGATATAAAATGTTTTTTCTTTGGATTACAAACAAATAAAATTTCTTGACTACCTGCTACGCTTCCTTTTCCGCCTCTGCCATTTTGATATGTTTTTGCCTCAACTTTTACATCTCGGTATTTTGAAATTAGTTTTTCAAATTCTTCTACACCAGGATAGCTACGATTGTTATAGCTAATTAACCAATGAGGAATTTCTTCTGAAAGTTCAAATAGTTTTTCAAAAGATGAAATCACATCTCTTTTTTTATCGAACCCGCTAACTCTTTGGGGTTCGTAGCGTTTAATTCCATTAACAAATTGCTTGTCTTTCCAGTATTCAGTATATGTTTCAAGCAAATGATAAAACCCTTGATAGTCTGCGTGACTGTCGCAGTATGGTGGGTCGAAATATGCCAAGTCAATATTTTTAACTGTCGGTAATAATTCCAATATGTTTTTATTGAAACTTTGATTTTCCTGTTTATTGTCAAAAACAGCATTATTATATTTTGGTAATATTTCTTCAAAAATATCTTTGATTGGTCTTATTAGACTTCTGTTGCGTTTTATTCTTTCAGGATCACTTGCATAAACTAATGCTTGAGTATGTCCAAAATGCCCCATTGTTATTTTCCTTGTCATACTTCGATTTATAACGGTATATGCAAGTGCTTGTTTATATTTATTGCTCAACAATGGAATGTTAGCTCTGAAATTGTCTAAAAACTCGGCTTCCGATTTTTCAAAAAATATATCAGTAAATGTGTTTTCAATTAATTAAAAGTCCTTTTTATTTTCAGATGGTTGAAAAAGCAGTTTCAAGTCGGCATTGGTCAGATTAATTGCATTATTTTCAATAAGTGCTAAACCTATTTGATTGTTGAAATTAAGAAAGTCGTTGGTAATGGTTTTGTAGCCCATTTGTTTGAACAGGAAAGCAACCGATTGAGAACCAGCAAAAGCATCTATTGCTGTTGTTACATCGCTTGGGATATATTTTTTAATCCACGCTAAATGAGTGTGTTTTGCACCCAAATATTGTGGTTCTGGAAATTGATAGTTAAAGTTTGTATATTCTTCAAATAGCATATCTAATTCTTTTACAACAAAAATAACAAAATACCCCCTTTTTTAAGTGTCTTTTCTGATTAATTTGCCAACACGGTGGAATTCCCTTTAATAACTTATGATTTAAAAGCTACTCGAATTTTTTGAACAATTGCCAAATCATCCTTTAAACCTTGTAGCGAAGGCTTAGCCGTTAATTCTTCGGGGTTACTATGTCCTGTAATGTATCCGCAAGATCGTTCAAAAACTTCATTTAATTCTTCTTTGTGAAGATCAATCAGCCCACCGCTAATTTTTTCTAAAGAAGTTAAAGCAACATTTCTTCGATAGCGTTTCACAGTATTTTTCAACATTTCGTCTTCTACAAAAACTTCAATAGCTGGACGTAGATTATCGTAGCCCTCAATTGCTAAAGCATTTTCTTGTTTTTCTCTTTCTTCTTTTGGTAAATTTAAAATCTTATTAATTGTTGTTTCATAATTTGCAAAAGTATCTTTTCTAACCGTTTTAGTTTCGTGCAATATTCCCGTTGTCGTAAGGTCAGTATGAGCTTCATAATATTTGAATTCAATACCTTTACTCGAATGCAATTCAGATTTTTGCATAATACTATTGAAAAACAAAATGCTATGAGTAAAAATGACGACTTGCCTTTCTTTTGACAATCTAATTAATCTTCTTGAAACATCATCAATTATATTATGGTCAAGACTATTTACAGGGTCGTCAAAAATAACGGGTGATTTAGAATTGTCAAGTTGTAATTCAGTTAAAAATTCTGCAAGTGCAATTGCTTTCTGCTCTCCTTCGCTCAATATTTCTGCAAGAGAATAGCTTGTATTTAGCTTTTGTTGAATCTTTGAATGCCCCTTAACTGTTCCAAAATTTAGTTCAACTTGAATTTGTGATTTACGTAGAGATTTTAATTCTTCATTAAAAAGTTGAATAAAATTTTGCTTAACTAATTCCTCTCTTGCCTCAGTTGTTTTTCGACTTATTGAATTAGTAGAAAAACTATTTCTTTTGCTTTCAAGTTTTGAAACGATTTTTAAATTGTTGATGGCTTTTTTTACATCATCAATTTTTGTGGAAAGTAGTTTCCTGTCTTTTAGTTCATCAATTACTGCTTGTAATGCCTTCTCCTGTGTTGAAAGGTTGGTTATAGCATTTGTTTTTTTGTCTGCAATAATTTGCAAAGCGTTCCTTTTGTCTGTTAAGAATTTTAAAATCGCAATATAATC
>JAIOQD010000004.1 GCA_021413595.1 Bacteroidota bacterium
TATAGGTGTAAATGATTTTGTAAGCTTATCGTTTGTGTTACTTTGGTCACCGCCTAATTCAGTTGAATCTGCAATTGTGTAAGTAGCTCCTGATACAAATCCGGTGAAATCGGGGAAAGTAGTTACAGCTGTTCCGTTAGAAGCAAGATTTGAAATAGAAACAGAATTATTATATACCAATGCATTTGTATTATCATAAATTTTTCTTACAACATTGAAAGAATTTGTAGATAAGCCATAATTTGAGACAGAGCCGGTCATTGGGATTGCTGTTGTGCTTGAAGCATAGTAATTTGTTCCACTCTGATCAACTGCTGAAGTACCAACGTCATTATTAAGTGCAAACTTAGGCTCAATCATAAATCTGAAAGCATTTGCAGGTGAGAAGTCCGTCCAAGTTGTTCCACCTGTTGGAGATGTATAATAGAATGTACTGTCTCTTATTGGTGATTCTGTTTGGTATGAGAAACTTACGTTTGTCGTTCCGGTTTGTCTTACACCAACAAAGAAGTCACCGTTTACAGCTACAGGTGGACTAACTAATACAGTATAAACACCTGCTGCAGAGGTTAGTGACGATGATGTATATAAATTTACTCCCGGTGTACCTCCTGCGCCTGAATTATCCCAAATACCTACCTGGAATGGCTGACCGCCTGTAGAGAAGTTCACATCAATTTGGTTTACAGAGTTTGATGAATTCGTTTTAAATCTTGCTACAAAGTCGCCTGTCGCTCCGGTAAATCCAACGCCGCCATCGGGGGTAATTTTCTGTCTGTAACTATAAGCATTAGGATTAACTCTGGTAATTTTTGCACTCCGGTTGTTTGCTGTATAGGTTTCACCCGGCTGAGTTGCAACTGTTACTATAACAGAATCATTTTCACTTATGGAAGGAGTAAAATCGTTAAAGAAAACTTCCTGTGAAGTACTAGCTGCCAAGCCTGTTACCGTTGATGTATTAGAATATCTGACAGTTCCTGTTGCAGAATCCTGAATAGAAATATTAACATCAAATGTAATAGGAGATGCAGAATTATTTTTTACTAATGTTGAAATATTAAAAGGAACTCCAAATGGTCTTGGTACTTTACCTAATGTATAAGTCTGAGTCACTTCAACAACATCTGTTAAAGAATTTCCAAATCTGGTTTCAGGTCTGAAAGTAGTTGTTGCACCTGCAGTACCGTTCACCGTATTTGACTGATAAGTCATCATTACGTTACCTGTTAATGCTGTACTGCACATTACAGTTGGATTTCCTGTAGCTAAAGTAGGGTCTAAAGTAGTATATACAAAAATTACTAATACACCATTACCAAGTGTAGGAGTAAATGCTGATGTTCCAGGTCCACCTACAGGAACGTCAATGGAAAATGCAGTAGATTGAGCAGGAATATTTATTGTTCCTTCAATTATTTTAGTATAACCTACTCCATTTGTATCAATAAAAGTGCTGCCGATTGTAAGAGCAGATGCGCTTGTGTCTCTAACATATACAACTAATCTACCCGTAGTCGGGACTGATTGGGCTACACCACTTGCTGTATTCCAAGTCCAACCAATAGATGTCAAAGCATTTGCTCCAAAACCGGAAGTTGTCATTTCTGAACCGGTAATCAAATATTTAGAGTTAATAAATCTTCTTGAACCTTGTGGTGCTCTACCATTTCCTGATGTAGAACCATTGGATGGTAACACTGAGACAAGCTGAGCATCCGTATTTGACCCATTGTTACTATTATTTAAATTGCTTTTATTATTACTTCCTATTGAAGAAATTTTAATAGGAATGTTCTGCGAGAATGCTAGCTCCGTGAAAGAAACAAATAGCATCAACGTGAAAAATAGTAAGAAAGATTTTTTCATAGCTTACTTTTAGGTTAAATTTTTTGAGAAATAAATATAGATAAATCTAAAATAAATCCTAACAAAAACCTAACAAAAATGAGCTTTTTTAAAAAAACAAAAAACCTTGTTTCTGTTGCAGAAACAAGGTTTTCAAAATAAAATTCTTTAAATTTTTATTGTATTCAGC
>JAIOQD010000005.1:0-2430 GCA_021413595.1 Bacteroidota bacterium
TTATAAATTTCGGGTTGTGATTCTAAAAACTCATTGATCCGGGTTTGTGACACAGCTGCACGTTGAATAAGCGATGTTACCCAGCCCAGGGATGCGATCGGCCACGTTAAAGCATTTACGTACAAAATAAATTCAACAATATTTCCAAAACTTATTTTCCCTTCAATAGCAAGTTTGCCGCCAATGTAAACGATAAAAATATTACTCAACCCGATCAATAATATCATAATGGGTTGAAACAATGATTCTGTTTTTACCAGGCCCATGGTACGTTTCCGGTATTCGGCACTCTGCACTTCAAATTTTTGTACTGAAAAATCCTCCCGTCCGAATGTTTTTAAAACACGAATACCTGAAAACGCCTCCTGAGCATGAGTGGTAATATCTGATAAAGTTTCTTGAATTAATGTTCCCTTTTTATTGATAGTATAACTAACCATATAAATTGCAAATGCCAGTAAAGGTAATGGGATCAATACATACAAGGTAAGTTGGGCATTGACATGGAGCATTGCCGTTATCGTTAATATAAATCGAAAAAGAGTATTTAAAATATACATTACCGCAGGACCAATATACAGTCGTACACGCCCAACATATTTTTGAGGTCGAATTCAACCAACCGTGACATAACAATAATTGTTTGTCGTGTAAAAAACAAAAACACTCCGCTTAAAATGGCCAATCCAATTATTATCAAGGCATATTGCACTAATTCATGGATTAAAAAATCTTTATCAGGATTGTTTATATTGTTTTTTATAAAGTCAACCGCTTGTCCTGCATAGATAAAACCATCAACCGCAAAATAATTTGAAATACCAACGAATAAAACACCTAATAACAAGCGCCATTTGTATTTTAAAAAGTATTTGTTTAAATAGATGAGTGATTTCATTATTATTGGTTGTACTGCTTATATTCAGACAGTTAAAGTAAATTAAAGAGGGAAACGGTATCTAAAGATTAATTAACTTAAGCAACCTTGCTTCAACTCGGAAAATTAATATAATTTTGTGCCGGCAATAAAATGCAGGTGATACGGTTTAAGTAACCTCAAAAATACGAAATAAAATAAAACACTTAAAACAAATAAATAATGATAGAAGTTTTAGATATTAAAAATTCGTCATTGGCTGAAAATCCTGTGATTGGGCAAATGACTTTGAATAATCATGAACAGGTTTTGTTTTGTAATGATAACGAAACCGGATTAAAAGCAATTGTAGCAATTCACAATACTATACTTGGCCCAAGTCTTGGTGGTACCCGTATGTGGAACTATAAGAATGAAATGGAAGCATTAACTGATGCACTGCGCCTTTCACGCGGCATGACCTATAAATCATCTGTTGCCGGTTTAAACCTTGGTGGTGGAAAAGCGGTAATCATTGGTGACTCCAAAACACAAAAAAGTGAAGCATTGATGCGTAGGTTTGGTAAATTTATCAATAGCCTTGCAGGTAAATACATTACTGCTGAAGATGTTGGTATTTCTACAAAAGACATGGAGTACATTAAAATGGAAACAGATTTTGTTACCGGTTTGCCCGAAAATATGGGTGGTAGTGGTGACCCCTCTCCAGTTACAGCTTATGGTGTATATATAGCAATGAAAGCATCGGCTAATGAAAAATGGGGAAACGAAAGTTTATCAGGTAAAAAAATAGTAGTACAGGGAATTGGTCATGTTGGTGAAAGCCTTGTTAATTATCTGGTAAAAGATGGTGCTAAAGTTTTTATTAATGATATCAACGAAACCCGTTTAAAGGCAGTAGCAAAAGAAACAGGTGCCGAAGTTATTTCTTCTGAAATGGTGTACGATATGGAAATGGACATCTATGCGCCATGTGCTCTTGGTGCAACCGTAAATTCTGATACGCTAAATCGTTTAAAATGTTCCATTATTTGTGGGTCGGCAAACAATCAATTGGCCGATGAAAACATACATGGCAAAATGGTTATTGAAAAAAATATTTTATATGCTCCCGATTTTGTAGTAAATGCAGGTGGTATTATTAATGTTTATTATGAGCTCGAAGGTTATAACCGTGAGCGTGCATTGGCTCATGCCGAAAAAATATATCAAACAACATTAAATATATTTAAAGTGGCTAAGGAACAAAATATTCCTACATATATGGCTGCTAATCGCCTTGCCGAAAAACGTATTGCTGATAATGGTAAAGTGAAATTAGGTTTGTAAATTTTGTTTCAGTTGTTAATTGTTGTTGGTTCATTATCATATTTTTATTCATAATTAGAAGGAATGTTAAACAGAAGATATTTAAGAATAAAAGTAATGCAAGCGTTGTACGCATTTTTTCAATCCGATAATAAGGATCTGCCAAGAGGCGAACGTGATCTTTTTACCGGGATAGATAAAATTTACGATCTCTATATATACCAGTTAGCATTTCTTGTTGAATT
>JAIOQD010000005.1:2442-3493 GCA_021413595.1 Bacteroidota bacterium
AATTTGAAATTTATTGAGAATAAATTTATTTTGCAACTAGTGGAAAATATTCATTTGAAGCGAGAAATGAATAACAGAAGAATTAGCTGGTCTAATGAGTTTGAACTTGTAAAAAAAATATTCAACAATATTAAGGCAAGTGAGGAGTATGATAATTATATGAATGTTTCTGATGATTCATATAAAACTCATCTTGATTTTGCGATTGAAGTTTTCAAAGAGCACATGGCTGATTTTGAATTGCTAAACCATTTTTACGAGGAAAAGAACTTGCATTGGGGAGATGATATTTATCTTGTAAATCCAATGGTTGTAAAAACAATTGAGTCATTTAAGGAAAATTCAAATCCCGGTTTTGCTTTATTACCTTTGTATAAGGATAGAGAAGAGGATGAACAGTTTATAAAGGATCTGTTTCGTCAAACCGTTGTACAATATGATGAAACAAAACAATTAATTGGAGATAAAACAAAAAACTGGGAAGTTGAGCGTATTGCATATCAAAAATATACAGTACACCTAAAAGTAAACTTTTTATTAATGGTATTTTGGATAAACTCCTTATCGATTTTAAAGCTCAAAACAAATTGAATAAAATTGGTAGAGGATTAATGGAGTAGAAAAACAATTTGGCAATTTGTCAGTATCAAGTATAGATAGTTTTTGGGTTTGTAATTCGTTAAAATTCGTAATTCACAGTATAATAAAAATGAAAACACGTTCAATAATAAAAATAGTGGCTGGCACATTTATGTTTATTCTAACTACAGCTTGTAACCAGGAAGCAAAAAGGGAAGGTGAAACTGATATTTCTACGGATGTGATCAATGTACCCTCTTCTGCATCAGGTGTACCTGTTGAAGCTGGTTCTGCTCCTGTTATTACATTTTCGGAAGAAAAACATGATTTTGGTAATGTTACGCAGGGTGAAAAAGTATCGTATTCTTTTATTTTTAAAAATACCGGAGGCTCCGATATCGTTATTTCATCAGCACAGGGTAGCTGCGGATGTACTGTTCCTACTTATTCAAAACAACCGGTAAAGGCGGGA